>CALBLR010000259.1 GCA_937896015.1 uncultured Prevotellaceae bacterium
CGAGGCGATACTCGTGGTCGATGATGAGGTGCAAATAGCCAAAGACCTTGAACTTGACGGCGTGCATCTGGGCAAACACGACATGGACCCTCTTGAGGCTCGCGAGCTGCTGGGTTCTGAGCCGATAATCGGAGCCACGGCCAACACTTTCAATGACATCAAAAGGCTGCCGCGCGTGGCCATAGACTACATCGGCCTCGGCCCATACCGCTACACCACCACCAAGCAAAACCTCAGCCCCGTGATTGGAATCAACGGCTACAAGAAAATAATGGCGCAGTATGCCATGTCCGACATCGAGCACCCCATTGTGGCCATTGGCGGAATCACCATCGACGACATCGAGCCGATAATGGCAACGGGAGTGCATGGAGTGGCTGTGTCGGGCTCAATAATCAGGGCCGGCGACCCAACTGCGGCCACCCGCCAGATGCTGCAGCTGCTTGAACGCATCACAGCCAGCCGCAAACTAAATTTTTAAGACTTCTTACAAAACCACTATATTTATATGAACAACGACATTCTGAAAATCGGAAACCGCGAGTTCAGCTCGCGCCTGTTTGTTGGCACAGGCAAATTTTCGTCAAGCCAACTGATGCTCGATGCCATAGTAGCGTCCGACACCGAAATGGTGACCGTGGCAATGAAGCGCATCAACATGAGCGATGAGGCTCACGACGAAATGCTGACGCACATCAACCGCGACAAGGTGCAGTTTCTGCCCAACACATCGGGCACACGCAATGCCAAGGAAGCCATACTGGCCGCCAAGCTGAGCCGCGAGGTGTTTGGAACCAACTTCATCAAACTCGAAATACACCCCAACCCCAAGTATCTGCTACCTGACCCCATCGAGACGCTTAAAGCCACTGAAGAGCTTGCCAAACTCGGCTTCATAGTGCTGCCCTACATCCAGGCCGACCCTGTGCTGTGCAAGCGCCTTGAGGATGCCGGCACGGCCGCCGTGATGCCCTTGGGTGCCCCCATCGGCACCAACAAGGGCCTCACCACCCGCGACATGATAAAGATAATCATCGACGAGTCGAATGTGCCCGTGGTGGTCGACGCCGGAATCGGCGCGCCATCGCACGCCGCAGAAGCCATGGAGATGGGCGCCGACGCAGTGCTTGTCAACACTGCCATTGCAGTCGCCGGCAACCCTGTGGACATGGCCCACGCCTTCAGCCTGGCCGTCAAGGCAGGGCGTCAGGCCTACCTGTCGGGGCTTGGCTCGGTGAGCAACCATGCACAGGCCACCAGCCCGCTAACGGCTTTCCTCAACGAAGAGAAATAACACACCAACCATCCACCCTATCACTATTAAGCAAATATGGAAATCAACTCATTCAACATAAGTTCCTATCCATCGTCGGAGAAAATCTACAAGGCAGGCACGCTGTTTCCCATAAAGGTGGGAATGCGAAAAATCAACCTCACTCCCACAGTGAGCTACGACGCTAACAACAAGAAAGTGTTCACGCCCAACGCCCCCGTGGTGGTGTATGACACCAGCGGCCCTTACACCGACCCTGCCATAAAGACCGACATAAATGCCGGCCTGCCACGCCTGCGCGAGCAGTGGGTGCTTGACCGCGGCGACGTGGAGCAACTCGACGGCATCACGTCGGAATACGGCCGCATGCGCCTCAACGACAAGTCGCTCGACAGTGTGCGATTTAAAAACGTTAAAAAGCCATACGTGGCCAAGGAAGGCCGACGCATAACCCAGATGGCCTACGCCAAGGCAGGCAAAATCACAGCCGAGATGGAATACGTGGCCCTGCGCGAAAACATGAACAACGCCGAGCTTGGCATCGACAGCCGCATCACCCCCGAATTTGTGCGCCAGGAGGTGGCCGCCGGCCGTGCCATAATCCCAGCCAACATCAACCACCCCGAAGCCGAGCCTATGATCATAGGCCGCAACTTTCTGGTGAAACTTAACACCAACATCGGCAACTCCGCTCTCGGCTCGTCGATTGAAGAAGAAGTGAAAAAGGCCGTGTGGAGCTGCTACTGGGGCGGCGACACGCTAATGGACCTCTCAACGGGCAAAAACATCCACGAGACGCGCGAATGGATCATCCGCAACTGCCCCGTGCCCATGGGCACCGTGCCCATCTATCAGGCGCTGGAAAAGGTGAACGGCAAGGTGCGCGACCTCACTTGGGAAATCTACCGCGACACGCTAATCGAGCAGTGCGAGCAAGGCGTGGACTACTTCACAATCCACGCCGGAGTCAAGCGTGAGCACGCCATGCTGCTGGGCAACCGCCTCACCGGCTGCGTGAGCCGCGGCGGCAGCATAATGACGGAGTGGTGCGTGATGCACAATCAGGAGAGCTTCCTCTATGAGCACTTCGACGAGATTTGCGACATCCTGGCTCGCTACGACGTGGCCATTTCGCTTGGCGACGGCATGCGTCCAGGCAGCATCCACGACGCCAACGACCGCGCACAGTTCCTTGAACTCGATGTGCTGGGCGAGCTCACCGAGCGCGCCTGGGCTCACGATGTGCAGGTTATAATCGAAGGCCCCGGCCATGTGCCAATGGACAAGATCAAAGAGAACATGGACCGCGAGCTCAACAAGTGCCACGAGGCCCCATTCTACACCCTTGGCCCGCTCACTATGGACATCGCTCCCGGCTACGACCACATCACATCGGCCATAGGCGCTGCCCAAATCGCATGGCTCGGCACTGCCATGATATGCTATGTGACTCCCAAAGAGCACTTGGCCCTGCCCAACCTTGAGGACGTGCGCGAGGGCGTGATAACCTACAAGATTGCAGCCCACGCCGCCGACCTGGCCAAACACCACCCAGGTGCGCAGGTGCGCGACGACGCCATGGGCAAGGCACGCTACCAGTTCCGCTGGAAAGACCAGTTCAATCTGTCGCTCGACCCCGCCCGCGCCCGCGAATACTACATTGCCAGCCACGACGTCGACGACAAATACTGCACCATGTGCGGTCCCAACTTCTGCGCAATGCGCATATCGCAGTCGGTGGCCCGCGAAATGTGCAAAGACGAGTAAACCAATCACAGTCAACGAAAAAAAATGTTTTCAGAAGAATTAGCTAAAATTTCGTGGGACGACACCACGCGCCAAATCGACTCGATGACGGCCAAAGACGTGGAGAGGGCCTTGAGCAAAGACCACCTCGACGTGAAAGACTTCATGGCACTGATATCGCCGGCAGCCGAACCCTACATCGAGACCATGGCGCAAATGTCGCAACGCATCACGCAAGAGCGCTTTGGCAAAACCATAAAGATGTACATCCCGCTATACCTGAGCAACGAGTGCACCAACTATTGCGTGTATTGCGGATTTCAATACAAAAACCACATAAAGCGCATCACGCTCACCGAGGAACAGATAAGGCAGGAGTGCGAAGCCATAAGAAAACTCGGCCCGTTTGAAAACGTGCTGCTGCTCACTGGCGAATATCCGGCAGTTGCAGGCGTCGACTACATTGAGAAGGCGCTTAAGATTTGCCGGCCATACTTCAACAACCTGTCAATGGAGGTGATGCCGCTGAAAATGCGTGACTACAAGCGGCTGGTCGACAACGCAGGCCTCAACGGCGTGACTTGTTTCCAGGAGACCTACCACAAAGCCGACTACAACATCTATCATCCGCACGGCATGAAGTCGATCTTCGACTGGCGTGTCAACGGCTACGACCGCATGGGCCAGGCTGGTGTGTACAAAATTGGCATGGGCGTGCTCATTGGCCTTGACAAGCACTGGAAAACCGACATCACCATGCTCGCCTACCACCTGCGCTACTTGCAGAAGATGTATTGGAAATCGTGTTTTTCGGTCAACTTTCCACGCATGCGCCCAGCCGCAGGCGGCTACCAGCCCAATGTGGTAATGAGCCAGAAAGAACTTGCGCAACTCACATTTGCATTCCGCATATTCGACCACGATGTGGACATCTCATACTCCACCCGAGAGGAGCCTCGCTTCCGCGAAAACATGATGAAGCTGGGCGTGACGTCGATGAGCGCAGGCAGCAAAACCGATCCGGGAGGTTACAGCAAGGACGGCGCAACCGAGCAGTTTCACGTGAGCGATGAGCGGTCGCCCAAAGAGGTTACCGACGACATTCGCAGCATGGGATACGAACCAGTGTGGAAAGACTGGGACAAAGTGTTTGACTAAGCACGCTCTCACCAATCGCAATCAATATATGGCGGTTTGCCCTGACAGCAAGAGCAAACCGCCATTTTATTTATCTAAGTAATAAATTACAACATAACGCATTACGCTCACAACGCACAAAAAGCCCGCCAAAAAGTTTGCAAAGTTCAAAAAAATGCCCTAACTTTGCACTCGCAAAACGGAAATGGCGGGATAGCTCAGTCGGTTAGAGCGTCGGATTCATAACCCGGAGGTCCCGAGT
>CALBLR010000260.1 GCA_937896015.1 uncultured Prevotellaceae bacterium
TTGACGTTTACACGCTTTCCAGGCGTGCCTCTTCAACCACTCGAGCATCACTCCATGTGTGTGGTGGCTTGTGGCCGTGTTGCGTGGTGCAAAGATAGTGAAATTTTGCTAATGCTAAAGAAATTGTGAGTAATTTTGTGACATGAACGATTCAACCCGATGCCACAATGTTACGCCAGAGCCCGTCGACAGCTCTGATGTGGCCGTCAGAGCCTTCGGCGCCGACGTGATGGCCATGCTGCCATTCGAGCCAAATTCCGACCAGGTGACAATGATTGCCGCTTTCGCCCACTTCCTGGCCCGCGGAGGCGACCGCACTGTGTTTCTGCTCAACGGGTATGCCGGCACTGGCAAGACCAGCGTGGCCGGAGCCATAGTGCGCACGCTCACTGCGCGCGGGCAGAAGACGGTGCTGCTTGCTCCCACGGGGCGCGCTGCGCAGGTGTTCAGCGAATATTCAGGCCACCCCGCCTACACCATTCATCGCAAAATCTACCGCCAGGACGGATACCTCGACAGCGGCTTCTCGCTTGCCGAAAACAAGCACACCAACACCGTTTTCATCGTCGACGAGGCCTCGATGATAAGCAACTCGCAGGGCTTTGAGGGCGCTGCGTTTGGCTCCGGGCGGCTGCTCGACGACTTGGTGTATGCCGACCCAGCCAGCGGCTGCCGGCTGATGCTGATGGGCGACTCGGCCCAGCTGCCGCCAGTGGGGCAGGTCGAGAGCCCCGCGCTCAGCGCGCAGGTGCTCAGCGGCTATGGCTTGCGCGTCTACGACATATGGCTCACGCAGATAGCGCGCCAGGCCGCGCAGAGCGGAATCCTCTATAACGCCACCACGGTGCGCCGCATGCTCACCACTGCCCAAATGGCACCGCCCGAGTTGCAGCTAACGGGCTTCAGCGATGTGGAAGCAGTGACGGGTGAGTTCCTGCTTGAAAAAATCAGCGACTGCTACGACAGCGGCGGCCTCGACGACACCATAATAGTAACGCGCAGCAATCGCCGCGCCAAACTGTTTAACGGCGCTGTGCGCAACCAAATTCTGTATCGCGACGACGAACTGGTGAACGGCGACATGCTGCTGGTGGCCAAGAACAACTACTTTTGGGCGGCCGACTACAAGGAAATTGACTTCATCGCCAATGGCGATGTGGCCTGCGTAAAGCGTGTGTGGGGCGATGTTGAGGAACGCTATGGCCTTCGCTTTGCACAGGTGACGCTTGAATTTCCCGATCATGGTGGCGTGGAGGTGGAAGCCAAGATAATTCTCGACAGCCTCATGAGCGACACGCCCGCACTCACGCGCGAGCAAAATGAACGCATGTACAATGAACTGATGCAGGAACTGCAGGGCGACAAGCGCACGCGCTACCGCGCGCTTAAGGCCAACCCATACTTCAACGCGCTGCAGGTGAAGTTTGCCTACGCTGTCACTTGCCACAAGGCTCAGGGCGGCCAGTGGAGCAACGTGTTTGTCGACATGGGCTCGATAATGCCCGACTCGCTCGGCACGCTCGACTTCATGCGCTGGCTATACACAGCCATGACCCGCGCGCGCCGTCACCTCTATCTCGTCAACTGCCCGCTCGCCACCACGTAACCAATCATAAAATAAATATTACTCTACGATATACGTGTTTTATGATGCGTTGACAACTAACGTAACGCTATAAGTGCTTGTTGAAAATAGGCGCAAATAAGTAGATTTCATGTTTAGTGGCTCCATAGCGTAATGCCACATTGTGCCAGTTCCTAATGGCATCGGTCACCTCGGTAATTATCGTTTTGGCCTTGTCGCGTTCAATCATATATTCGCCAGCCGAATCTTGCAGAATTTCAAGGCTGGCTTCGCAAGTGCAGCTATTTATGAGCAGACTAAGGTGGTTGTCGTTGGTTGGGTTCATATCGTATGCGGGCGACAGCGTCCAGCCCTGCTTAGTTAGTAGAAATCCGTGGTTGCGAAAGTGGTCGTCGCTATTGCCTATTGCTATGTTGAAAGCAACGCGTCTGAACAGCTCGTTTAAATTTTTCTGTGTGTCACAGCATTGTGCAACAATGAAATCAACGATGTCAAGGTAACCGTTGCCCGATTGCGCATTGCATCCGTCAGTTAGCCCGAGAAGCGTCATTGCAGAGGCAAAATGCTAACGGCGCCCGTTTGCGTCTCGGTCGAATCTGCGCGACAGCAGTGTGTGGTGCTTGTTGCCGTAATTTGCAACTCTCGTATCGGCCGCATCAATGCCGGCTTCTTTTGCCAGAATGTGCGACACATGTTCCCACAAGGCCACGTCATATGTGTCGTTGCGTGAAG
>CALBLR010000261.1 GCA_937896015.1 uncultured Prevotellaceae bacterium
GCTGATAATTAACTCCGACGGTTCAATTTTTCATTTGCACCTGCGCCCCGAGCAGCTGCTCGACAACATAATATGCTGCGGCGACCCCGGCCGGGTGAACATGATTGCCTCCTACTTCGACACGCAAGACTTCGAGGTGCAAAGCCGCGAGTTCCACACCATAGGCGGCACCTACCGCGGTAAGCCCGTGATGGCGCTGTCGCACGGCATTGGCAGCGACAACATCGACATTGTGATGACCGAGCTCGACGCACTGGCCAACGTTGACTTCGACAGCCGCACCGAAAAGGATGCCCACCGCACACTCAACATTGTGCGCATTGGCACCTCGGGCGGCCTGCAGCCGTTTGTGCCCGTGGGCACGCCCGTGATTGCGGCCCGCGGCATTGGCTTCGACGGCGTGCTCAACTACTATGCCGGGCGCGACAGTGTGTGCGACCTCGACTTCGAGCGCGAGTTTTGCGACTATGTGAAGTGGAACCCGCTGTTTGCCAAGCCATATGTGGTGGAGGCCGACAAGAAGCTGGTGGAGAAGGTGGGCCGCACCGACATGGTGCGCGGCAACACCATCTCGGCCGTGGGCTTCTACGGGCCGCAGGGTCGCGAGGTGCGCCTGGCGCTGGCCGAGCCTGAGCTTAACCGCCGCATTGAGCAGTTTGAATACCAAGGAGGCAAAATCACCAACTATGAGATGGAGAGCGCAGCCCTGCAAGGCATGGCCAAGCTGATGGGGCACCGCGCCATGACCATCTGCTCGATAATTGCCAACCGCGTAGCCACATCGGCCAACCCCAACTACAAGACGGCGATGAACGATCTGATTGGCAACGTGCTCGACCGCCTGCTGGGCGACTAATCCCCCCTCGAAGCGCACAACAAACGACAAAAGCATCAAAGGGTGACAAAACGCCCTTTGATGCTTTACTTTTTTCGTAATTGCTGTGCTAAAAGTGAGTAGGGTCAGTTCAGCACCACCCCGCCTAATGAGGCCAGCAGCGGGCTCGTGCACTTGTAGGCGCGCGCAAACTG
>CALBLR010000262.1 GCA_937896015.1 uncultured Prevotellaceae bacterium
AAATCGCCAAACTCTTTGAACCAGATTTTTGGGTGACACGATGACGAAGTCAGGAAAAGCAGATGCATTCAGAAGCATTCATTGCTCAGCCGCTATCGAATATTTCTCAGATGGCGAAGTTTCATTTTCAGCGCCTAATGCTACCGCAACCGGTAGGCAAGAGGCAAAAAAAAATGAGGCTGCCGATATCAACATCGTGGGCCTCACGCACATTATGAGATAATCTTACTTGTTGCCATCTTCGAATGTTATAGCATTCTAGGCAAGACTTAAACAGGGTTGTTTTTCCTGTCCTTAGAACCGTTATGCAAATGTATAATCCTTTTTCGGCAAATGCAAGTCAGTTTCAGCGAACACGGCGTTTTTTTCAGCGAATGGCGATGCCCGCTTTGCGTTTCAGGATCAGCCACTTATTTGCCACTACCGTTTCCTATAGTCCCATTAGGTCGCGGAATATGTCGAGGGCAGTGTTCATCTCTTCAGCGGCTATCGTCTGGTCGATGCGTATGTCGCCGCACGCTGCCAGCAGGGTGCAGTTTATTTCGCCGTTGAGGCTCTTTTTGTCGTGCCGCATCATGCTGGTCAGGCTCGGATAGTCGTCGCAGGTTATGGGCATGGAGCCATAGTTGTCGCTCACCATTTGAGCCAACTGGTGCAGCCTTGCGCTTGGAAAGCCCAGACGCAGGTGCGACAGCACCGTTTCGGCCACCAGCCCCCATGCCACCGCATATCCGTGCGGCACGGGCTTGCCGCGCTTCAGCGCGGTGCTTTCAAGGGCGTGCCCCACGGTGTGCCCCAGGTTCAGGGCCTTGCGAAGGCCATGCTCCTCGGGGTCTTGCTTCACTATGCGCTCTTTCACCTCCACCGAGTGCCGCAGCAGGGCCAGCAGCCGTTCGGGGTCGGGCGAGCCGAGGTCGTAGTCGAGCAGGCTGTCCATGGCCGCGTCGCTGCTGAGCATGGCGTGCTTCAGCATCTCGGCGAAGCCCGACTTCACTTCGCGTTCTGGCAGCGTGCCGAAAAACCGTGTGGAGATCACCACATGGCATGCGGGTGCGAAGGCTCCGATCTCGTTTTTCAGCCCACCGAAGTTTATACCCGTCTTCCCGCCCACGGCTGCGTCGACCGCTCCCAGCAGGGTGGTGGGCACGTTCACGCACCTGATGCCGCGCTTGAAGGTGGCTGCGGCAAACCCGCCCAGGTCGGTCACCACACCGCCGCCCACGTTAATCAGCAGCGAGTGCCGCGTGGCTCCGCCCCTGCCCAGTTGCGACCATACGCTGCCCAGGGTGTCAAGGTTCTTGCAAGTGTCGCCCGCGCCCATCACCAGTGTCTGCGCCCCTTCGATGCCAAGCTGCGGCACCACCAGCCGCTCGGTGTTGGTGTCGGCCAGCACAAAGGTGCGGTTGGGGCTCTCGGCGGCAATGATGCTGCCGAGGGCGGCGTTCACATCGTTGGTGAAGTGCAGGTGTTGCTCTTTGCCCGTTGCCATTTCGGTCTGTTCTATTGCTGCGTGGCCTTGAATTGCTCTATGAGTCCGGGCAGAGCCTGCGCAAATGCGTTCATGTCGGCATACACAATGTCGGCCCCGGCCTTGTAGAGGTCTTTTTCAGGAATCGGGCCTGTGGTGACGCCCACCGTGAAGCAGCCTGCCGCATGGCCTGCCTGCACGCCCAGCGGAGCGTTTTCCACCACAATGCACTGGTTGGCCTTGGCTTCGGCTTTGGCCATGCCCTTCAGGTAGGGCTCGGGGTTGGGCTTGCCATGCTTCACATCGGCGCTGGTGATGCGCTTGTCGCTGAACACGCCCGGAAAGTCGGCGTCGATGCGGTCGAGAATCGACTTCTGGCCCGAACCGGTCACCAGCACGCATTCCAGTCCGGCCTGCTTGAGGGCCGCCAGCATCTGGTCGGCGCCGGCTATTTTGCCCACCTCGCCCAGTTCGTGGAAGTAGCGTGCCTTGACGCCATAAAGGGCCTTGGCCTCGTCGTCGGTTATGTTTTTGCCCGATCCGCGCTTGAATATCTGTTTGATTATGGCCTCGCCGGTCATGCCCTCATACAGGTAAAACTCGTCGCGGGTGCATTTAATGCCGTTCTTGGTCATCAGTTTCACCCATGCGCGGGTGTGATTTTTCATCGAGTCATACAGCACTCCGTCCATGTCGATGAGTGCCACCTTTATGTCGATGCTCTTGTTGCCAGTGTATTTCAAGTAGTTGGCAATCGCGTTCTGTTCTGTCATTTTGTTGTTGCTTCGTTTATTCTGATTTATGCGTTAATGTCATTTTTTCCTGGGGTCAGCGTGCCGTGATGTGGAAGCAGCCCTGCTTGGTTTCAAACATCACATAGCACTTGCCCTTTTGCCGCTGGTCATACACCACCTCGGCCAGAATGTTTTTCAAGTCTTCGAGCGACACCACGAAACTCGGATCGAGGCAGTCAAACTTTATCCAACTGATGTCAAACGTGGTGCCATAGCGGTGGCACGACTGCGATGTGGCGTTACGGTTGCGCTTCAGCAGCTTGCTCACGCTGTAGTCGGTACGCGTGAGGCTGGTCACCCTTATGCGGTAGGCCTTGCCGCCGCGCGCCTTAATGGTGTCGCTGAATGCCTTGCCTATGGTGTGCAGCAGTTCGGCCGCCTTGGGCACCAGGTAGGGCAGCGAGTGCTGCATGGGGTCGAGCGCGTAGGCGTCGCAATTGTGAATCTTCACTATTGGCCGCTTCAGGTTGTAGGCCGAGCGCAGGTCCACTATCGGGTCAAATCCGTTGGCCTTGGCTGCCCGCAGCTGCAGATAGTTGCTGTCGGTGAATATGTCGCGCAGCCGGCCAGGCACTATGTGTGTGGGCAGCGAGTGCACTTTGGCATTGGCCTCCGGCGCTTTGCCGGGGTCAATCACCACTTGGGGCTGCGGCGCCGCAGCAGGTGCGGTCTGCGCGCTGCCGCTCTC
>CALBLR010000263.1 GCA_937896015.1 uncultured Prevotellaceae bacterium
CGCAGCGTTTTTAGGTTTTTGAGCCTTTTCAGCACCCGTTTTGACTAATAAGCCGTTTTTTTCGGTTTGAGTGGATTGGGGGAGCGGATA
Source organism: uncultured Prevotellaceae bacterium (assembly GCA_937896015.1). Lineage (GTDB taxonomy): Bacteria > Bacteroidota > Bacteroidia > Bacteroidales > Muribaculaceae > Sodaliphilus. Next base: position 91 of record CALBLR010000263.1, read on the forward strand.
AAATCTGTGGGAGATAAACAATCAAAATCCGTGGGAGTCCAATGAAGAAATGATTGTCTTTTTGCCGAAGAACGGGATTGGAGCGCCCCCAACAACTCGCTTGCGCTCGAAAGTTGGGGGGGGGGCAATCGATGGATGTGTGCCTTCGGCTCACCTGCCCTGCCACGAATGCCGTACTAAACGGGCTCCATGGTTAATCATTGTCGCCAATTGTCTCTATTATCGTTAAAGATATTGGCGCTTTTCGGGGGGCGCATTTGCAGGGCTACTCGGTAGCTTTGGTAAGGAGGAGGGTGATGCCGGTGCGGGCGCAGAAGTCGCTTAGAAGGGTGAGCTCGGCGGAGGCCACGAGGTTGTCGCTGTCGATGATTTCGGTCATCAGCTTGGCCACGGTGATTTTCTGGCTGGATGCCATTTCGGCTATCATTTTCACTGCGTAGTCATATTTCAAGTTGCGGCCAAGCTCGAAGATGTCGTCGTCGATGCCCAGCTGGTAGTTGATGAAGTTGAGCCGCACAAGTTCCTCGTAGGCCACCACGCTGTCGGCGTTGACCATCTCAATTAGCGCGCTCACTATGGCGGCTTTCTGCTCGACTGTGAAATTGTCGTTCATTGCTATTGTTTTTGATTTGCAAAGATAGTGCAAACCGAGCGCAAAGCATCAAGCTTGCTTGATTGTTTTGCCAAGGTGCAGCCTATTTTCTGTAAAGATACACATTGTTCCGGCAATAAAAAAGGTTCGGGGTGGCTATCAACAGTCACCCCGAACCGGGAATAATAATATGTTAAGAAACTGCTTTAGTTCAAAACAGGGATCATAACACTGCTAAGCGTGGCATTATTTTTATTTGACCACCTTAACTGTGTTGTTGCCAAACTGGAGCATGTAAACGCCCTTGGCAAGGTCTTGAGCGTCGAGGATGTTGGTGCCCTCGCTCAGGACTGCAGTCTTCACGAGCTTGCCAGCCACGTTGTAGACGTTGAGTTCGCCTGCGTTCTCAGCACCCTTCACGTTAACGTAGAGGTTGCCGTTGGCTGCATAAGCCTGAACACCGCTAACTGTAACCTCGTCAACGCCGCTCTGGTCGTTCTGACGAACGATGTAGGTGAGGTGCGCGCCGGGGAAGCCGAACTTAACGTCGGCGCGGCGACCGCCATGCTGACCTGCAGGATAAGCATCGGCCTTGACAGTGGCAGTCACGAGGCCCTCGCTGTCGCCAGTGCCATCAACGTAAGAGATGTGCAGCCAGTCGGGGATGTCGCTGCCGTCAACCAGAGTGGTGTTCCAGTCCTCAGAGTTCTTGTAAGAGTAGATTTCTACGCTCTTCGAGCCACCGGCAGCGGGGAAGTTAACCTCGCCAGTCTCGTTGCTGTAGTTGTAAACGATGAACGGAGTCTCAACATCGAGCATGATTGACATACCAACCTTCATTGCACCAGAAGTGAAGAAGTTGTTCAGGCCATAAATAGTGGTGGGAACAGAGCCAGTGGCACGGCCAATGTATGCGAGTTCGCCAAAGCCCTCGTCCTCCTTATCAGAAGTAATTGTGAAGGTGAGAGAGTTAACGGCGGCGTCGTTGTAGCCAGTGATGACAACGAGGATAGGAGAATCGATTTCGGGAGCGATTTCCATAGGAATGCCCTCAATCTCGGTCTGCAGGGGGAACTCAAGCATTGCGCTCTCATCGCTGAGTGTAGAAGCATTCAGCGTGCAAGTGCCGCTTGCAATCAGGTTGTCCTCAAGTTTAGCGCACTCCTCGGTGCCATAGCCCACGAGTGCAGAATCGGCGTATTGCTTTATCTCGTCGAGCTTGTAAACCTTGGCGGTGAGGGTTACGTTGGCACCACTCTTCAGGGTAACGTTGCCCACGCGGCCATACACCTTGTTGAGCACGTAGGGGTGCTCGGGCTTCTCAAATGCAGCGGCAACGAGGTTGAAGGGGTTCACATTGCCCGACTTGTCGGTGTACTCGTTGCGGCCAAACCAGCAGCCGTCATTGCTGCCATCGGGAGCCTTGCAACCAGTGTAGTATGTCCAGCCATACTTGCTTGTGCCGCGACGGTCGCTGCTGCCTGCATAGTGCGACATAGCCAGCAGAGGAGCGTCGAGGCTACTAAAGGCCTCAGTATTCACAGGCATCGAAAGAACCTCGGACTGAGCCTCGTTGCTGGCAACACCGGTAGTTGTGTTCATCTTGTAGCCCTTGATGGTGTAAGTGTCAGACACAGCACCAGCCTTAGCAGTGAGCATGGGCACTGAGTCAACCTCGTAGTTGTATGTAACCTTGATGTCCTTCGACGCAGCGGTGTACCACTGACGGGCCTTAGCCTGACGGTCGTAGAGCTGCACCTGCCAGTTGTAGGTGAGGTCGGCGTTTGAAGTCGACATGTTGGTGAACGTATTCTCCATGAAGGGGTGAGTCTGGAGGAACGGCATGATGTAGCCGTTGAAGGTCTTGTTCATCTGGAAGTAGAACGCGCCAGCAGGACGGCGGTAGAAAGCGTTAACCTGGGCGGCAGCCTTCTTAGCCTTCTGGGCTGAAGCCTTGCGCTGGGCTGGAGTAGCCATCTCGGCAACCTCATGACCTACGGGGAGATTTCTCAGATTCTGTGCAGCGGGAGCGACATAGTTGGTCACTGCCTTCTCGCTGATGCGCTGTGCGCTTGCACCAGAAGCGACAGTGGCAACAGCAGCTGCGATGAGTAAACTTTTGTTCATAATTAATACTTTTTTGAAAGTTAAACTGTATTCTTATAAAAAACTTGATTGCAGATAAAAAACTTGATTGCAGATAAAAAACATCGGGCAGCACTGGCGGCAAGCCCTGCCGCCCAATGTGTGTAATATTAAAATTGCTTAGAGTCCGATTGTAACGTAGTCGGCTTCGCTTGCAGCGCTTGCGGCCTTAATCACTGTTGGCGACAGTGCTGAGGCCGATGACAGAGTGAACGTGTCGGCAGCCAGAGCGTCAAGAAGCTCCTTGATGGCAGGGAAAGTCTCAAGATAGGTGGCTGCACGGTCGACGCTGGTGACAGTGAGATCGGTGAACTTAAGTGTGCCGTCAGCGCCGATTACGGGAGTAACCTTGAACAGCGGCTTTGGCGTGGCAGTGTAAGATCCCGACTTCACCTTCAGCGCGACCTCAAACACATAGGCGCTTTCACCGCCCAGGCGCTTGTCGTCGTAGTAAAAACGGATGCCACCCAAAGAGTAAGACTTCTTCTGAGATATTTCAGTTTTAACCTTATCGAACAGTTGCTGATAGCGTCCGCCGAAAGCCTTAGCGTCGAAGTTCCAAGAAAGCGACTTGTGAGTCACAACGCCAGCAAGCGGTCCGGCTGAAATCACGCTTGTGCCATCGTCAGAGCAAAGCAGCGAACCGTCGTCCTGACGCACGAAGCGCTGAATGTTGTGGCCTGCCACCTTGAGAGAGCTGAGGAATGCGAGGCCTTCGTGCGACACGATGCAGTTGGCAGTCTCAGTGGTCACAATTGAGTCAGAGCCTTCAGGGAAGTAGCTGATGATGCCGTCAGAGCCACCGTTGATCACATAACGCGTGCCATCGGCCAGGGTCATGTAGATGCGTGGAATCTTGGGGCTGAACAGGTTGTTTTTGAGTTCCTTAACCTCGTTGAGGTAGGCCTCATCGTTGACATCTGAAGCAACTCGTGTCATAATCATCTTAAGGCCATGCTTCTTACCTTCCAAATAAATGGTGTCGCCAGAATATTTCATAAGGTCGAACTCGTAGTCGCCCTCATGTCCGCGGCCACCCTCATTGCCGTCGGTAGTAGGAATGTCGGCAGGGTCGGCAAAGATGTGGAACACTTTGTTGAAGGTGTTGAGCGACAGCACAGGGCCGTTGTCGGTGTTGATTTCCCACAGCGAATTGTCGGTGCCATACACATCACCTGAGGGGTTGCCAGTCTGGGCAACGCCAATCCACTGATTGTAGCCACTGATTTGCACCGTGCCGTTTTTGTTGAATGTGAACAGATAGTCGTAACCCTCCTCACTCTCGTTGGCAAAATACTGGAGTTCCCATTTGCCGCCCTTGTCGGTGAGGATGTCGGTGTAGTCCTTCTTCACCTGCTCGAGGCGCTCGCTGGCGCTTTTGTCAAAGATGTCGTCCTCGTCGTTTTTGAAGCAAGAGGTGAGCGACACGCTGAGCGCGAGCAGCAGAGCCAATGATATGTTGAATTTCATTTTCATCTTAAGCATTCAATTTATGTTTGATTTATTTCACTTCGTCAATCTCTTTGCGCAGGGCTTTGAGGTCGACATTCTTCATGCGCTCTTGCACTTCGGCGCGCACGGCGTCGAGGTCAACGCCAAATGTGTCGCGCAGCCAGTTGCGCAGAATCGACACCTTCTGGTTGATGGCGGCCACGCCGTCGATGCCGTCGTTGTCTTCCACATCATAAACCTTGATGCGGTTGCCCTGGGGATCAGTCTCCATCTTATAGTACTTCTGCACTGTGCCGGT
>CALBLR010000264.1 GCA_937896015.1 uncultured Prevotellaceae bacterium
GGTATGCCCACCGACCAACTCGTTGATCCGGTCACCCGTGCGCCACTGCCCACCAAGGCGTTTGAATACGGCCTCGACGTTGACACCGACGACATCACCTTTGCCTCGCTGGGCAAGCAGACGCGCGACCTGGTGTATGAGAGCATGGTGAAGTTCCACCTGTTATTCATATTTCTGCGCACTGGCTTTAGCGGAATGATAGGGCAGGGCTTCACCGAAGATGCGCCGAAAATCACGCGCGACTTCACTGCCACACAGTTCTACCGCACTCTCACCGACTCGTTCTTTGGCGGCTACACCGAGTGGCTTAGCGAACTCAAGTTCAACCGCCGCCACGTGGAGCCGTTCAGCAGCGGCGTGTTCGACATGACCAGCGCCATCAAGGGTGTGCACACCCGCAAGGGATTCTTTGGAGCCAAAACGGTGAATTGCGACACCTTTAAAAGCGAGATGAACAAGCTGAGCCGCGACAACCACGACTACACAGGCCGCACGCTGGAGTTCAAACTCATGGATCTGTTTAACAAAGCCGCCGCCAAGATAATAGCCGAGCGGTACGACAACATCAACTAACCAAACTTCTGCAATGAGCAAAATTCTGTCATATAACAATAAGACCACCAAGACGGCCGACCGCGACTGGATTCCCGTTGAGCCTTACGACGACGATGACATCAGGGCCATACGCGACCCTAACGGAGGCATGTCGGAAAACCCGCACACGGCCATCCCCAGCCCGTTTGCGCAGCTCGACCTTGTGAAAAACGCCTTTGCCCACCTTGCGGCCAGTCTGACCCTTGCCGGCACCATGATGGACAAGCGTCTGGTGTCGAACGCCCTCGATGTGGCCCAGCTGCTGTTCAACTACGAGAGCCACCGCGACTATCTGCACATAGTGCGGTGGAACCGCGACGAGCAGATAGCCCGCCTCAAGAGCGAGCCGGAGCACCGCCTGTATGGCGACACGCTCGACCTGTTCCTGCACAGCGACACTAAGTATAACTTCAGCCAGCTCACCGACTGGTATATAGTCATGTGGCACAACCGCGTGATTGGGGCCACGTCGCCCTCGTCGTTCACAATGGGAGTGCCGCGCGAAAGCGAGGAACCCATCACTGGCATAATGGTGGAGCAGGGCATACCGCTCTTTGCCGCCGAAACGCGCCACTTGTGGCAGCGCGATGCCGACTTTGTGCGCATGTTGTATTTGTTGTTCAACGCCTATCCCACGCTGCGCAAGTCGCTCACCGAGGTGTATGCCTACATGATTCGCAATCTCGACCCCATTCGTCAGCAGCGTCCCGAGCTCTATGCCAGCCTTGTGGCAGCAGTGCCCAATATGGAATCGTTCAGTCCCGAGGCATCCGACCGTGTGCTCGAGCAGCTTGAAATGGACTACGACCCCTTTGCGGGCGATGACGAGATTACGCTGCTGGGCGCGCGCCTCTATCACAAGCGCGCGGCCAACATAATGCGCGATGTGGCGCAAAGCGACTTCATGCTTGCGCCCACGCTGCCGCAGCCTGCCGGAGCGCGTCTGCCCTTGGTGCTGCGCACTGGCTTCAGCGGCAGCGCCGACTCCTACAAGTATGTCGACCGCCAGTGGGACAGTTCTACCGAGGTGCTTGCCGCCGGCGTCCCGCTCGACCGGCGCAAGCTGCCCGACACGGCGGTGGAATACCCGTTTGTGACCACAGCCGACCTGCTCACGCCATCGCTTGTGAGGCTCAGCGGCCCGCTCGATGGCAGCCACTACTTCGACGGCAATGCCTGCGGCCGCGGCACGGAGGCAGAATATGGCTATCTGCTGCCGCTCACACCGCTGTTTTTCAAATATTTCACTGCTGCCGACCTGTGCGGTAAGGTGTGCGGGCGCAATATGCTCGACATCGAGGAACGCGCTGGCGGTGTGACGGTGACTCTGCGCATTCCCGTGCGCAAGCGCTGCATCGAGCTCACGCGCAACTATCATGCTGTCGCCGACCCTGCGTGGACTTTCGACGAGCGCCGCGGCAGCGGCCGCCTGGTGACCGACGCGGTGGTGAGTGCGGCGGTGTTCCCGTTTGTCAAGACCGGCCACGCCGACGGCTACACAGTGCAACTCTTTGCCATGGGCCATAGCTGCGGCAGCAGTCTCCGGTTTTATGCCGATGGCCTCGATGCTGGCGGCCTTAGCGTGAGTGGCCAATTGCGCACACGCTCCACCTATTCCACAGAATACTACGACGTGAAGGGCTCGTTCGATATGATAGAGGCCAGTGTCAACACTGCCTTGGGCACTTGCAGCGGTTTCATAGTGCCGCGCTGGCAGCCCTACACCCCTGGCTCGCGCCAGCTGGTGTTTGCAGTGGATTTCGGCACCACCAACAGCCACCTTGAGTGGGCTGAGCGCGGCCATCAGAGCGAACCGCTCACCTTCGGATTCAACGACGGCTCCACGCTCATCGCCCCGCTGCTGAAGCGCGGCTCGCTGCTCATAGCCGAGCAGTTGCAGCGCATCGAGTTCCTGCCAAGCGCCATCGACAGCGTGTATGGATTTCCGCTGCGCAGCGCGCTGGCCAGCAATGCAGTCAACGACGGCGGCACCCGCTTGTGGAGCAATGTCAACATTCCGTTCCTTTACGAACGGCAGTACTTCGACGGCTACGATGTGGCCACCAACCTCAAGTGGAAGGGCGACACCACACTCAGCCGCGAGTTCCTGCGCGAGTTGGCCATGCTCATCCGTGCCAAGACCCTTATCGAGAATGCCGACCTCGACAAGACCGACGTGGTGTATTTCTTCCCCGTGAGCATGGGCGGCAGCGACCGCCGCAAGCTGCAAGACACATGGGAGGAGCTATATCGCACCTACATTGGTCCCGACACAGGCAATCTGCACGCCTATCCCGAGTCGATAGCCCCAGCCTATTACTACAAGGGCGCCGATGTGGCCGGGTCGAGCTTCGTGACCATCGACATTGGCGGCGGCACGAGCGACACGGTGATATATCAGCCCACGCCCGACCGCCTCGACAGTGTGCCTGTGGCCGTGTCGTCGTTCCGCTTTGCGGGCAACGCCATATTCGGCGACGCCTTCACCGAGCGCGACGCCGACAATAATCCGCTCATCGCCCACTATGCCGAATACTTCAGCCGCCTGGTCACAAAGAATCCCGACATCACCTACCTCAACAGCATATTGCAGTCGGTGCTAAGGCAGAAGCGCTCTGAAGACGTCAACGCCTTCCTCTTCTCCATCGAGAATGTGGAGCAGCTTCGCCAGTTGCAGGAAGTTGACCGCAACCTGTATAGCTACGACGCACTGCTGCGCAACGACGACCAGCGCAAACTGGTGTTCATGTATTTCTACGCCGCAATCATCTACTACACGGCGCAGTCGATGCGCGCGCGCGGCTACGAGCCGCCTAAGCAAATCTATTTTAGCGGTACAGGCTCAAAAATACTCAGCATACTTGGCACTATGCAGCAGGTGCGCGAGTTCACCCAGCGCATCATCGAGGGCGTGATGCAAATGCGCTATGCCGAACCGTTCGACATCAAGGTGGAGCGCGAGTGCCCCAAGCAGGTCACTTGCCGCGGAGGTGTGCGGCTCGAAAACGAGCGCCTCGACCACAAGGCCGACACCAGTGCCTACTCGGCCCGCAGCATCAACCGCCTCAAGTATTGCTTCTCGATGATAGGCGGCGAGAGTCTCACCTATGGTCAGGTCAACCAGCTGGACACGCGCAGCCGCCTGGCCGACAGCGTGCGCGAGTTCAACCGCTTCTTCCTCTCGCTGTGCGACAATGAGACAAAGGATGAGTTTGGCATCGAGGGCAAGGTGTTCCGCCTGTTTGCCAGCGTGGTCGACAACGGCCTCGACAACTACCTCACCGCCGGCATCAATAGTTTCCTTAAAGGCCGCTACGAGGATGCCGATGTGGTGGAGGATGTGCCGTTTTTCTATCCAGTGATAGGCGTCATTCGCTATAATCTGCTCAGAAACTTGTGCAACGATGTGATTTCTAAATTGCAATGATAGCTATGAAACTTAAAGGAACAATATTAGCGGCCGCGTGTGCGCTTTTGGCCGTGCTTGGTGCCGCAGCGCAGACCGCTTCGGCTGGTCTGGCTCCTGTCAGCCCTGCCGACAGTGCCGACTCGGCCACCGAAGCCCTGCTGCCGACCGACACCGTGGCCGCAACGCCGCCTGCCGAGGCTGCCCAGCCCGCTGCCGACCGCACCCGTGACTTGATGGCAGGCTGCACCCTGGCCGCCCTTGTGCTCGGCCTTGCCGGCACGATGATGGCCATGGCGGCCCGCCGCCGTGTGCGCGAAATGCAGGCGGCCATCAACACCTGTGCCGGGCGCATCAACGAACTTGGCAACGCCATTACCGACCTTAATGCCAATCTTGAGCGCTTGAATGCCGAGGTTGAGGCTTTGCGCAGCCAGCCGCGGCAGCCTGTGGCGGTGGCTGTGGCAACAACGGCTGTGGAAATTGCGGCTGCTGATTTTCCGATCTTTTTACACATGTATGATCATCCCGGGGTGCGGATTTTCCGTACCCCCGAATGACGGATTGGCATAAGCGAA
>CALBLR010000265.1 GCA_937896015.1 uncultured Prevotellaceae bacterium
AGCCTACACCGCCGCCGTGGCCGATACGCTGCTGCACAGCTACCGCATAGTGGCCATCAACGAAGGCGGGCGCAGCTTTCCCAGCGAGACGCTGTCGTATGGCCGCGTCGAGGGCTCCAAAGGCACCGTGATGGTGGTGAACGGCTTTACCCGCGTCAGCGGCCCCGACTGGGTCGACACTTGCGGCATAACGGGTTTCACCGATGAAATCGACCACGGCGTGCCATATATGAGCAACGCCAACTACATTGGCTCGCAATATGAGCTGAAGCGCTCCCGCCGCTGGCGCGACGACGACTCGGGCGGGTGGGGAGCCTCGCGCGGCAACTGGGAGGGCCGCGTGGTGGCCGGCAACACGTTCGACTATCCGCGTGTGCACGGCGAGGCCATAATGCGCGCCGGCTACAGCTTTGTGTCGAGCAGCGTGAAGGCAGTGGAAGACGGCACGGCGCGGCTTGGCCGCTATTGCGCAGTCGACCTGATAATGGGCAAGCAGAAGACTGTGCCCAACGGCCGCGGCGCCTATCCCGACCGCTACCCCGTGTTCACGCCGGCGCTGCGCCGCGCCGTTGAGGCCTATTGCAAGGGTGGCGGCAATGTGCTGCTCTCGGGCTCCTATGTGGCCAGCGACGTCTTCGACCGCGCCGTGCCCGACAGTGCCGCCGTGCGCTTTGCCAGCCAGGTGCTGGGCTACCGCTGGGGCACCGACCGTGCCAGCGTCACGGGCAAAGCCCATACTGTGGCCACAGTCTATCCAGAGATTCCGGCCGACCACCGCGTGGCTTTCAGCAACGAGCTCAACGACTCGGTGTATTGCGTTGAGTCGCCCGACGCCATCTACCGCGTGGACGACAGCGGAAGCATATTCCTGCGCTATTGCGAAAACGACAAGCCTGCCGGCGTGGTGTGCAACCGCGGAACATACCGCACGGTGGTGATGGGTTTCCCGTTTGAAACCATCATCGACTGCGCCGACCGCTTCCGCCTGATGGACTATGCGCTGAAGTGTGCCACTGGGGCAAAGCCGGCCAAATAGCCGATTGCACAGCGTTTGTTGTGAAAACTCATAGGCGCGACCCTGCTTAGGGCCGCGTTTTTTCGTTGCAGTTGTCCGCGCCTTAACTGAAAAATGGTATCTGAACCTTAAAAAGTGTTCAATCGGCAAAAAAGGAATTGTTATTGTTTTATTATGCAAAATGTTTGTGTTACCTTTGTCTGTGCATAGCTATGCTATGAGGCGAAGTGAATTACTTGATTAACAATAACAATAAACAATGGAAAAAAACAATAAGACTTTGGTAGCACTCGCGGTGGCTGGGCTGATAGGCGGCGGTGCCGCCACGGCGCAGACGTTCAGCGAGGCCCAATGCGCTAAGGTGCAGGAGGTGGTGGCCTCCAACATGCCCAAGAACATGGGCATTGGCAAACTGAAGACCAAAACCGTGGAACTGATTGGCGACACCATTGTGGTGGATCTGAGTGAAAACTTCGCCGATCTGCCTTTCACTCAAGAGAGCGTGTCGAAGCTCAAGACCGACATCAAGCAGGCTGTGGGCAACGGCTATGGCAACTGCAAGGTGAAGGTGACCATCGAAGGCAACGACATCGACCGCTACTTCATCAATTTCGAGCCGGCCTACAAGCGCAGTCACAGCGCATTTGTCACCGACCTCAACCCCACCCGGCACTACAAGAAAGGCCTCGACGGCAACATCATAGCCGTCTGGCAGAGCCACGGCTGGTATTTCGAGCCGGCGCTCAACCGCTGGGAGTGGCAGCGTGCCCACATGTTTCAGACGGTGGAGGACATGTACACCCAAAGCTATGTGATTCCATTCCTCAACCCCATGCTCGAAAACGCCGGAGCCTATGTGTGGGATCCGCGCGACCGCGACATCACACCAGTTGAGGTGATTGTCGACGCCGACGGCGGCAACGCCCAGACGGGCTACCGCGACGACGCCTCGCGCTGGAAGCAGGGCACCGGCACCGGTTTCGCCTACAAGCGAGCCACCTACAAGGACTTCGAAAACCCATTCACCGAAGGCACCTACCGCCAGGCCGACGCCGTGCGCGAGGGTAAAAAGGCGTCGCTGGCAGCCTTCGATGCCAATATGCCAAAGGCCGGCCGCTATGCCGTGTATGTGAGCTACAAGACTCTGCCCAACAGCGTCAACGACGCCCTGATAACCATCAACAGCCTCGACGGCGAACGTCAAATGAAGGTCGACCAGACCATGGGCGGCGGCGTGTGGGTGTTCCTGGGCTACTACAATCTGGCCAAGGGCGTCAACAAAAATGTGGTGACGGTGAGCAACGTGTCGAAGCAAAAAGGCGGCGTGGTGACCATCGACGCCGTGAAGATTGGCGGCGGCATGGGCAACATCGCACGCCGTCCTGCCGAACGCACTCCTGAGAATATGAAACTCGCCGGCAACGGCACAAAATACCTCCAGCAGCCTGGCGTGACCTACGACTACCAGACCAGCCGCCGCATGCGCTTCACCGAGGGCGCGCGCTACTTCCTGCAGTGGTCGGGCTTCCCCGACAGCGTGTATTCGCCCACTGGCGGCATCAACGACTACAACGACGACTACCGCAGCCGCGGCGAGTGGGTCAACTATCTGGCGGGCGGCTCGCAGGCGCTGCCAGGCCGCAAGGGCCTGAACCTGCCCGTCGACCTGTCGTTTGCCTTCCACACCGATGCCGGCACCACAATGAACGACGACATCATAGGCTCGCTGGGCATCTACTGCACCAAGCAGAACGGCAAGAAGTTTGGCACCTATGCCAACGGCACTCCGCGCGAACTGTCGCGCAACTTCACCAACCTTGTGGTAAGCGAGATTGTGAAAGACGTGCGCGCCAAGTTTGAGCCCAACTGGACACGCCGCGGCATGTGGGACGCCTCCTACTATGAGGCACGCGTGCCCGAAGTGCCCGCCATGCTGCTCGAGCTGCTCTCGCACCAGAACTTTGCTGACATGAAATATGGTCTCGACCCCAACTTCCGCTTTGCCGTGAGCCGCGCCATCTACAAGGGCATGCTTAAGTTCATAGCCCAGCGCGACCACCGCGACTACGAGGTGCAGCCGCTGGCCGTCAACTCATTTGCAATCACGCAGGCCGCCGAGGGCAGCTACGTGCTTTCGTGGAAACCCACCCACGACGACCTCAGCGACAACGCCGACCCCAAGAAATATGTGGTGCTCGAGCGTGTGGGCCTCGACAGCGGCTTCAAAGAGATTGCCGTGGTCAAGGAGCCGAAATATGTGGTCAACGTAAAAGACAACGAAATACACAGCTACCAGGTGGTGGCCATGAACGACGGCGGCCGCAGCTTCCCCAGCGAGGTGCTGTCGCTTGGCGTGGCCCCTGCCAGCAAGGGCACTGTGATGGTGGTGAACGGCTTCACCCGCGTCAGCGGTCCCGACTGGTTCGACTCTGGCGAAATGGCCGGTTTCGACGACGCCAAAGACCATGGCGTGCCCTACATACAGCAAATCAACTACATCGGCCCGCAATTTGAGTTCCGCCGCAAGCTGCCATGGCGCGACGACGACGCCAGCGGTTTCGGCGACAGCCGCTCCACCTACGAGACTCAGACCGTGGCCGGCAACACATTCGACTATCCCAGTGTGCACGGCTCGGCCATAATGAAGGCCGGCTACTCGTTCATCTCCACCAGCGTGAAGGCTGTGGAAGACAGCGTGGTGCGCCTTGGCTCGTTTAAGACCGTCGACCTCATTCTGGGCAAACAAAAGGAAACCCTCAACGGCCGCGGCTACTACCCCAACCGCTACAAGGCATTCACTCCGGCCCTGCGCCACGCCATCGAGGCTTACACCCGCGGCGGCGGCAACGTGCTGGTGAGCGGCGCCTATGTGGCCACCGACATTTGGGACCGCGACTCGGTGAATGCCGATGAGGCGCGCTTTGCACAGCAGGTGCTTGGCTACACCTATCTCAAGGGGCAGGCTGCCGTCGACGGCGATGTCTACACAGTGCCCAGCAAGTTCACAGCCATCGAGAGCGGCCGCGAGCTCAGCTTTGTGCAGAAGCTCAACGACAAAATTTATGCCGTGGAGTCGCCCGACGCCATCACGGCCAGCGATGCTGGCGGTGCAACCATAATGCGCTACACCGAAAGCAACATTCCAGCCGCCATAGCGTCGCAGCGCAGCGGCTACCGCACGGTGGTGATGGGCTTCCCCATCGAGGTGGTCGACAACGAGGCCCAGCGCGACATGCTCATTGGCAATGCTCTGAAGTTTTTCAATGAGTAGGTAATGTTGAAAGATTAAGGTTTAAAGATTAATTTATATTTTAAGATGATTAATGATAATAAAATAGACTGCTTTGTGCTTGCCGCCGGCAATGTGGCCGACACGGTGAGCGGTCTCAAGGCGTGCCCTGCCGTGAATAGCGTAACGCTGGTTGAGGCCGCCGGCTCTAAGGCCGATGTGCCTGGCTGCGGCAAACTCAGCGTCGACTCAATGCAAAGCACTGCTGCCGTCAAGGCCATAGCCGCTGCGGCAAAGGCTCCGCTCACGTTGCTCTACACCAAGCCCGATGTGCTGCAACTTGGCTATCAGGCCCTTGAGCGCATTGCGCTCATAGCCGCCGACTGCGGCGCCGGCATGCTCTATGCCGACCACTATCACCTGAAGGATGGTGTGAGGGCCAAGGCCCCTGTCATCGACTATCAGTTTGGCTCGCTGCGCGACGACTTCGACTTCGGTTCGGTGCTGGTGTTCAGCACCGACGCATTAAAGGAGAGCGCCTCGCGCATGACGGCCGACTACAAGGCCGCCGGCCTCTACGACCTGCGTCTCAAGCTCAGCCAGAAGTATGCCGTTGAGCACATCAACGAGTACCTGTACACCGATGTGGAGCGCGACACGCGCTCAAGCGGCCAAAAGATATATGACTATTGCGACCCGCGCAACAATGCCGTGCAGCTCGAAATGGAGGCTGCGTGCACCGACCACCTTAAGCAGATAGGCGCCTATCTGGCCCCCACCGACTTCCGCGATGTGGACTTCGACAGCGAGGCGTTCGACGCCGAGGCCACGGTGGTGATACCCGTGCTCAACCGTGTGCGCGTGATTCGCGACGCCATTAAGTCGGTGCTCAGCCAGGAGGCCGACTTCAAGTTCAACTTGATTGTGGTCGACAACCACTCGACCGACGGCACCAGCGAGGCCATCGACGAGTTCAGCGCCGACCCGCGCCTCATCCACATCATTCCCGAGCGCACCGACCTGGGCATAGGCGGCTGCTGGAACGTGGCTGCCAACGATCCGCGCTGCGGCAAGTTCATAATCGGCCTCGACAGCGACGACATCTATGCCACTCCGGCCACGCTGCGCACCATGGTGGCGCAGTTCTACCGCGAGAATGCCGCCATGGTGTGCGGCACCTACAAGATGGTCGACGTCAAGCTCAACGAGATTCCGCCGGGCATCATCGACCACCACGAGTGGACGCCCGACAACGGCCGCAACAATGCCCTGCACGTCAACGGCTTCGGCGGCCCGCGCGCATTCTACACCCCCGTCTACCGCACGCTGCAGCTGCCCGACACCTGCTATGGCGAAGACTACGCCATGGGCTTGATGGTGTGCCGCAACTACCGCGTGGGGCGCGTCTACGACGTGATGACGCTGGCCCGCCGCTGGGACGACAACACCGATGCCAATCTCGACATCAACAAAGAAAACGCCAACAACCTCTACAAGGACCGCATACGCACCTGGGAGGTGAAGGCCCGCATCCAAAAGAACAAAAACAAATAAAAATATTCACAATTACTAAACTAAACAATCATGGGAAGAATTAATTGCTTCATTCCGTTTGCTAACGCAGAACAGGTCAACAAGACTATCGAAGGCCTTAAAAACAACGAGCTCATCAACAAAATCTACCTCCTGGCCACTCCTGAGGCCCAGGGCACCGTTGAGGGCTGCGAGGTGATAAATGTGAAGAACCTCACCGCTTCGGCCACCATCAAGGCCATCGCCGCCAAGGCCGACGCCGACTTTGTGCTGTTCTACACCAAATACAACACACTCAAGTTCGCTCCGTTTGCCATCGAGCGTTTTGTGACCATAGCGCAAGACAGCCAGTCGGCCCTCTGCTATGCCGACCACTACAATGTGACCGACAACGGCGCCGACAAGGCTCCCGTGATTGACT
>CALBLR010000266.1 GCA_937896015.1 uncultured Prevotellaceae bacterium
GCGCTGCTGCACGACGTGGTGGAAGACACCGACTTCACCATCGAAGACATCGAGGCGCAGTTTGGCAAAAAAATTGCGCAGATAGTGGAGGGCCTCACCAAAATCTCGGGCGGCATATTCGGCACCCACGCCTCGGCGCAGGCCGAGAACTTCCGCAAACTGCTGCTCACCATGAACGACGACATACGCGTGGTGCTTATCAAGATGGCCGACCGCCTGCACAACATGCGCACGCTCGACTCCATGCCGCCCGCCAAGCAATACAAGATTGCCGGCGAGACACTCTACATCTACGCCCCGCTGGCCCACCGTCTGGGCCTCTTTGCCATAAAGACCGAGCTCGAGGACCTGAGCTTCAAATATGAGCACCCCGACACCTACAAGACCATCGGGGAGAAGATTGCGCTCACCGAGGCAAGGCGCAACGAGCTGTTTGAGCACTTCGCCGCCCCAATACGCCAGCGGCTCGACAAGCTGGGGCTGACCTACGAGTTTAAGGTGCGCGTGAAGTCGCGCTACTCGATATGGAAGAAGATGGAGACCAAGCACATACCATTTGAGGAGGTGTATGACCTATATGCCGCCCGCATTGTGTTTGAATGCCCCAACGAGGCCGACGAGAAGCGCATCTGCTGGAACATATACAGCGAAATCACCGACCTCTACAAGCTGCACCCCGACCGCACACGCGACTGGGTGAGCACCCCCAAAGCCAACGGCTACCGCGCGCTGCACATCACCGTGATGGGCCCCGACGGCAACTGGGTGGAGGTGCAGATACGCTCGCGCCGCATGGACGACATAGCCGAGCGCGGATTTGCCGCCCACTGGAAATACAAGATTGGCGAGGGCGAGGAAGAGAGCGAGCTGGCCGTATGGCTGCAAACCATTGAAGACATTCTGAAGAATCCCGAGCCCAACGCGCTCGACTTTCTCGACACGATAAAGCTCAACCTGTTTGCCTCCGAGATTGTGGTGTTCACCCCCAAGGGCGAGCTCATCACGCTGCCAAAGGACGCCACCGTGCTCGACATGGCCTTCACACTGCACACCGAGATAGGCACACACTGCATTGCCGGCAAGGTGAACCACCGCCTTGTGCCGCTGTCGCACAAGCTGGCCAGCGGCGACCAAGTGGAGATTCTCACATCACACTCGCAGCAGCCGCAGGCCGAATGGGAGAAATTCCTGGTCACCGCCAAGGGCAAAACGCGCCTGCGCGCCGCCCTGCGCCACGACCGGCGCATGGTGATGGAGCGCGGCTCGGCCATGCTGCAAAAGCTGCTCGACGACAACGGAGTGAAGCTGACCAACGAGGCGCTCACGCGCATCATCAGCAGCGAGCATGTGCAGAACAAGGACGAGCTATACTACATGATAGGCAACAACGAGATAGCCCTGTCCGACCAGCTGCTGAAGACGGTGAAGCCGCAGTCGCAAGGCCTGTTTGGCAAGCTGCTGCACAACTTTGGCAGCAGCAAGAAGAGCGCCAAGCCGGCCGGCGGCGACATAATAAAAGACAAGGTGGAGTTTGGCAAAGTGTATGTGCTGAAGACGGTGGACGGCGTGAGCAACTACCGCACCGAAGACTGCTGCAACCCCATTCCGGGCGACGACGTGCTTGGCTACGTGAACGAGCAGGGCGAGGTGATAGTGCACAAAATGGACTGCCCGGTGGCTATGAAGCTGAAGTCGGGCTTCGGCACACGCATAGTGCAGACGCGCTGGGACGACTCGCGCAAGAAGTTCCTGGCCTCGCTGCACATCGAGGGCATCGACCGCATGGGCATTTTGCAGGAAATCATCTACCTGATTTCCACCAATCTGGCCATCAACATCAGGAAGCTCGACATTGCCGCCAACGAGGGTCTGTTCACATGCAGCCTCGACGTGCTGATCGACGACACAGCCGTGGTGAGCAAAATGTGCAAGCGGCTGAAGAAGGTGAAGGGCGTGACGTCGGCCGCCCGCATAAGCTGACACACGCCGGAAGTGTTTTTTTTCGATTAAAGCATCACACACTCATAGCATATTTTTATGGTTAACAAAGAGATAAAACGCAGCGTGGCGGTGACACTGATGCTGCTTGTGGGCTCGATAGTGCTGATGTCGCTGTTCTTGCCCAACAAGGGCAACGACGAGTTGCCGTCGTATGAGCTGGGCAAGCCATGGATGCACCCCATGCTCACGGCAAAGATAAGCATAGGCATTCCGCGCACCGACAGCGAGCTGAAGCACACTGCCGACAGCCTGAAGGCCAACATGGGCCGGTATTACCACGTGGACTACGGCACCGCACGCAGTCAGGTGGGCGCACTGACGCGCGCCCTCAACGCACGCGCCGATGTGAAGCCCATGGTGCGCCAGCGCCTGATAGCCGCGGTGAGCAAGGCCTACACCGACGGCATAGTGGACGATGCCACATACCAGAACATCAGCAGCGGCAAGATGCCCAACCTGCTGATTCTTAACGACAACAACATTGCCACCACCACTGCCACCGATGCGATGCGGTCGGTGCGCGACGCCTACATGAGCATCTACAACACGCTATCGGACGCCGACAGCCACGAGGCCATGGCGCGCGTGGCACTTAACAGCTACCTCGTGCCCAACCTGAACTACGACTCGGTGGAGACCAACCGCAAATACAACGAAGAGTTCTCGATGCGCACCGCCCCCACAGGCACGCTGCAGCCTGGACAAAGCATAATTTACCCCGGCACCATAGTGGACGAGCACAAGTTTGCACTGCTCAACGCCTATGGCGACGCGCTGAAAAACGGCAAGGACACGCAAGTGAAGGAGACCAACTACGCCCTGCCGGGCAACGTGGTGCTGGTGGCCGCCATGATGGTGGTGTTCTACCTGTTTATGCGCCTGGTGAGGCCGCGCACGTTTGCCGACACTCGCCGCATGACGTTCCTTATATCGCTAATCACATCATTTGTGGTGCTGTCGTTTCTTGTGGCCAAATTCAGGTCGAACTACCTGTATGTGATGCCGTTCGCGCTGATGCCGATAGTGGTCACCACGTTCACCGACACGCGCATTGGCTTCTTCACCCACCTGGTGACCATGTTCATATGCTCGCTGGCCATTCCCGACCGCCAGGCCGAGTTCCTGTTTATGCAGTTTCTTGCCGGCAGCATAGCCATAGCCTCGATGAAGGGACTGCTGCGCCGCTCGCAGCTGGTGCAGTGCGCATTCTTCATTTTTGCCGCCTATTCGGCCGCATTCTGCGCCCTGTGCATGGCGCGCAACGACATGGCCTCGGTGGGCGACTGGCACTTTTTCCTGTATTTTGCCATCAACAGCGTGGTGCTGTCGTTTGCCTACACTGTGATATTCCTTGAAGAGAAACTGTTCGGCTTCACATCGTCGCTGACGCTGGTGGAGCTGTCGGACAGCAACTCGCCCGCGCTGCGCATGCTGTCGGAGCGCTGCCCGGGCACATTCCAGCACTCCTTCCAGGTGGCCAATCTTGCTACCGAAGTGGCCCACCGCATAGGGGCCAACATGCAGCAGGTGCGCGCCGGGGCGCTGTATCACGACATCGGCAAGACGCAGAACCCCGCATTCTTCACCGAAAACCAGATGAGCGTGAACCCGCACATTGGCCTCAGCCCCGTGCAGAGCGCCGAAATAGTAATAGCCCACGTGAGCAGCGGCCTTAAGCTGGCCGTGCAATACGACCTGCCGCAGGTGATTAAAGACGCCATAGCGCAGCACCACGGCAAAGGCCGCGCGCGCTACTTCTACACAATGGCCTGCAAGGAGGCTCCCGACGGCAAGGTGGATCCAGCCCCGTTCACCTACCCCGGCCCAAACCCGCAAAGCAAGGAGACGGCCATACTGATGATGTGCGACGCCTGCGAGGCAGCCGCCAAGAGTCTGGCCGAGCCCAACGAGAAAAACATCACTGCCATTGTGAACAAGGTGATCGACAGCCAAGTGGCCGAGGGCCTGCTGTCGGAAGCCCCTATAAGTTTCCGCGACATTGGCATAGCCAAGCGCACCATAGTGGAGATGCTGCGCACGCTCTACCACCCGCGCATCAGCTATCCCGACGATGTGAAGCCAGTCGTGCCAGAGGCCACTGCCGACGACACTCCGCTGCCCAACGAATAGCCACGGCAACACTAAAAAAATCACTGCGGCCGCCGACAGCCATAATTGTCGGCGGCCGCAACTGTTATATGCATCGCATGTGCTATGCTGCGGGCGCAGTGGGCACAGTGGCCGCCTTGCGCCGCTTCTCACGGCCACGGCGCCACACCACCGCAACAACTGCGGCGGCCACGCACAGCAGCCCCACCGACAACAGCGGCCTATAGAACAACCAAGCAACGGCTATCACCGCCAGCGACCAGCCGAAGCCAAGCGCGCCGCTGACTATGGACACGCCCATCTCGACCACGCTGGCCAGGAACGGCAAGAACTTGAACAGCACATACAACATGCTGAACATGCTCTTTAAGCCGCCTATCACCACCAGCAGGCCGGCAAGGCGCAGAATCCAGGTCCAAGTGCCGTTGCTGCTCTCCTCCTGCTTGAATATGTCACGAGCCTCAACGCTGCCGTCGCGCACCGCTTGAAACTCCTTGCCGTTGCCGGCAATGAAGGGCCCCAGCGTACCGCCGCTCACCTTGCCTATCACAGTGACCTCGCGCGGCATGGTCTTGGTGAAGGTGATGCGCACGTCACCCACTTCGGGCCGGCGCGGATTGCGGCCTATATACAGCTCGTTGTCGCGCTCGTGCACGTAGGTGTAGCTGCCCAGCGCATCCGACGCGCGGTCGACGGCGCGTCCGGCAGCCTTCTCAAGCCCCGAAGCACTGTCGGCAGCCGTGGGTTGCGGACGGGACACATCGGCATACTCATGCTCCTTGAGCTGGGTGATGGTACGGTTATACTCCTCAAGCACCGCGTCGCCCAAGTCAAGCTTCAGGTGCTCATCCGCCTGAATGGCGTTAACCATGCTTTGCGGCAGCTTGTAGGCACCAAGCGTTACATTCTGAGCCTGGAAAGCGGCACTTTGCACATCGATGAGAATGAAGTTGGAGCGTTGATACTGTGGATCTTTGAAATTCTCCGACTTCACGGGATTGCGGCTCCAGCCCTGCTTGTAGGTATAGGTGGTGGTTTCCTCCTTGCTGCCGCCCACCTTCTCTTTGGTCTCCGTCTTGGTCTCTTCTTCCCATTGGTAGTACTCCACGTGGCGGCTCACGCGCAACGCCCCGGCTGCGCCCACGCCAAACTGCGGGTCGCCCACCGAGTCGGTAGTAGTGGCTAAGCCGGTGGCGTGCACGAGTTTGCCGTTGAGTTTGGGGTTGAGCTGCTGAATGTTGCCGGCTTCGACGCAAGCCTGCTGCGCCTCGCCCAGCATGTCGCCCGTCTTCACGGCGCGGCCTTCGTTCCACCACAGCAGCACGGTGCCGGCCACCACCATCATCAGGCCCGAAAATATTTTTTTGAACGAGCCACCAAGCCTCGAAACGTAGCTGGTGGCAGTTGTTTCTTGATATGCCATATTATTTTTGATATAGTCAGTAAAGTGATTAAATGAATGATTTAACTGATTGCTGCCACGCGCGGTGCGCCGTCAGTCGGTGTAGCGCGAAGCGTACTCCGTGCTGCACGGCAGCGGGCGGCCGCTGATGAGCGGCAGGTCGTCGCCCGTGTGCAGCGTGACGGTGCACCGGCCCGTGTCGGAACGGCGCGAGAGGTCGAAGCGGTAGACCTTGCCGCCTATTGCGGCCACCACCTTGTGGGTGAACGCATTGCCGCGCTCCACACTAGTCGAGCTGAATGAGCCGTTCATGTCAATGCCGTCGCTGTTGCGAAACCGCATTTTCCAGTCGCGGCCAAGGTGGATCTCAAAGTCGTCGACGTAGTAGTAGCCTGCGGCGTCAAACTCCTCGACCATCGTTTCACGGCCGTTGTGGTCTTCGGCTATAACGCCGGTGCCACTATCGTCGCTCACGGCCTTAAGGCTGCGCACATCGGCAAATCCGTTCAGCGGGCCGCTGCAGCGCACGTCGCCCGAGGCCAAGGCATCGGCTATGTTGAGCATGGCCACGCGGCCCTGAGCGGTGAGCATCACCAGCACGGGATTGATGGCATTGCCAAGGTTTGACGCCACCATCTGGGTGACCCGGCCGCCCACAGCCTCTATGGCATAGGGGCCGCCGCCAACGCGGCAAGGCATGTGCCACTCGGCGCACATGCGGCGGCAGCTGTCGAGGTTGAAGGCCAACACCACCCGGCCATCGCCGTCGACCGAGGCCGTATAAAGGCCGGCCATGGGGTCGGAGACCTTGGACGCTGTGCGGGCAGGCGCAGCCTCGGCAGCGTGCTGCTCGGTGGCCGTAGCCGCGTGACCGCCACAGGCTGCAGTCAGTGTCGCCGACACCGTCACGGCGGCAATCAGCGCTATGTTGAACTGTCTCATGACGTGCGTGGCGTTACATAAACAGGAATGTGGCTATGTGGTTCCACTTGGGCAGATTTCTCACCGGTATCGGCACATTGTGCGACACTGCCGTGTGGCCAAGGTTGAACATGGCCAGTTTTTTGCAGCGACCCAGCGAGGCGGGAATTTCGCCGCCAAGTTTGGGATTGTTTTTGATGGTGAGCACGCGCAAGTCGTTGCAGTTGCCCAGTGAGGCGGGAATGGTGCCGCCAAGGTCGTTGTTGCTGAGCATTAGGTTACTGAGTTTTGCCGCATGGCCCACCTCAGCCGGAATCTCGCCAGTGAGGGCATTATTAGTGAGGTCGATCACCAGCAGATCGCCGCTGGCGGTGAACAGCTGCGGCGGAATGGGGCCGTTGAGGCCACACTGGATTATCGACATTGAGGTGAGCTGCTTCATTTCACCCACCTTGCTGGCCGGAATTTGTGACTGAAGTCCGCTGACGTTTCTCAGCGTGAGCCACTTGATGCCCGACAGATTCCACACTGCTGAGGGAAATGCAAATCCGCTCTGGCCCTTGCCGTCGGCCGTAATTTCGAGTTTAACGAGCCGGGTGAGCTTGCCTATGGAATTGGGCACAGCGCCATTAAGGCCCTCGATGGCCCGCAGCGACAGTTCGGTGAGATTGGTGAGCTGGCATATCTCCTCAGGAATGGCGCCGTTGAAGTCCGACATGCTGAGCGTGCTGAGCGTGGCAATGTGGCACAACGGAGCCATGTCGGCATATTGGATGTTGGTGTAAAGCAACTCGAGTTCGGGCAGGTTCACCTCGCTGGGAATCTCGCTTTGCATGCCCTTGCCGCAGTATTCATACAGGCGCAGCTCCTTGAGGTGTGGCAGTTGCCACACCTCGGCCGGAATGGCTTTGTCGTGGGTGGTGCCCTTGTTGTTGACGGTCACCTTAAAGGCTTTGAGTTCTGTGAGATACTTGATTTCGGCGGGAACATTGCCCTTCACC
>CALBLR010000267.1 GCA_937896015.1 uncultured Prevotellaceae bacterium
TCTACTATCAGCAGTGTTGTGCCTGGCGGCCGCCTGGGCGCAGGCCGTGCCAGCATGGCCCGAGCCTTACATTGTGACGCAGCCCGACGGCAGCAAACTGACGCTGCAACTGTATGGCGACGAGTGGCAGCACATCACCATCACCACCGACGGCTATACCGTGGTGCGCGATGCCGACGGCTATTACACC
This sequence comes from uncultured Prevotellaceae bacterium, assembly GCA_937896015.1. GTDB lineage: Bacteria > Bacteroidota > Bacteroidia > Bacteroidales > Muribaculaceae > Sodaliphilus. The sequence goes on from CALBLR010000267.1 coordinate 191, forward strand.
TATGCCCAAGTTGACGCCGGCGGCCAGCTGGTGGCAAGTGAGGTGAAGGCTCGCAACGCCGCCGAGCGCACGGCCAGCGATGCCGAGTTTTTGGCTAAGGTGGGCAAGATGGCTCATGCCGAGGCTGCCGAGGCAGGCGGCGCGGCTAAGGCTCCGGCCCACAAGCTGAGCGGACTGCTCGACATCAGCAAGTTTCGCGGTCTGGTGGTGCTGGTGCAGTACAAGGACCGGAATTTCTTGGCCTCAGATCCGCACAAGCTGTTTAACGACATGGTTACCCAAAAGGGCTACACGGGTTTTGTGAATGAGTTTACGGGCAAGAAGGAGGAATACACGGGCAGCGTGTATGACTACTTCAGCGACAACAGCAACGGCAACTTCAAGCCCCGCTTCGATGTGGTGGGTCCAGTGACAGTAGACTTTCCGCAGACCTATCCAGGAGGCAGCAGCAATGCCACGGTGGCGCGCTGCACGGCCATGTTTGGCGACGCGCTGAAGCAACTCGACGGCTCAATCAACTATAAGGACTATGACACCAACGGCGACGGCACGGTGGACATGGTGTTTTTTATCGTGGCCGGCGGCGGTGCCAACTATGGCGTGAACAACTCCAGCTATCTGTGGCCTCATGCCAGCCAGTTCTCGTCGCTCAGGCTCGACGGTGTGAACTTTGGCCGCTATGCCTGCTCCACCGAGCTATACGGCTTGCAGAGCGACAGCATAGTGGACGGCATAGGCACAGTGGTGCATGAGTTCAGCCACGTGCTGGGCCTTCCCGACCTGTATGACGTGAACTACGCCACCAGCGGCATGAGCTCGCACCCCGGCAAGTGGTCGATAATGGCCGGCGGCAACTACCTGAACCGCAGCCGCACTCCTGCGGGCTATGGCTCGTATGAGCGCTCTTCGCTGGGCTGGCTCAAGCCCGAGGTGATAGCCAGCGAGGGCGAGCGCGTGGCACGCTCGCTGCAGACCACCAACACCGCATTCCGCATCAATTCGCAGATTAAGCAGGAATATTTTTTGCTGGAAAACCGTGACGACGCGCGCTGGGACGCCTATCTGCCCGGCCACGGACTGGCCGTGTGGCGCGTGGACTCGACCAGCACCGACGCCTGGACGGGCAACAAGGTGAACGTGGACCCGCGCCACAACTACTATGAGCTGGTGCGCGCCTGCCAGAAGGACACCACCACCAGCAGCTACGGCCAGATAGCCGTTGACTACGACGGCGACCTGTTTCCCGGCTCCCAAAACGTGACCGAGCTGAAAAACAGTGCTTCTAAGCCCACCATAAAGTCGTGGAGCGGCCTCAAAACCGAGTGGACGCTGAGCGGCATCACTGCCAGCAACGGCAATGTGGAGTTCAGCGTGGTGCGCGACCCCGTGCTCACACTATATGAACCATTCAACGACATGCCGCTCACCAGCGCCGACACCACTGGCGTGCAGGGCGAATGGGCCCAGTGGAGCCTGACCAAGGCCCGCGTGGCCATGCCCGACTCGGCTGTGGGCAACGGCACCAAGGCCATAGCCATCCTCGCCAAGGGCGACATCCACACCACTACCGCAGTTGAGCATCAGTTCAACACCATACGCTTCAACTTCATCAACCCCACTGCCAAGACGGCAATCGTGCGCGCCTACTACTCGGTGGACAACGGGGTGACCTGGCTGCTGGCCTCGCCATTCGACGGGCAGCAGTTCTTCCGCGTGCAGCCCGGCGAGAGCGCAGAGGGCGAGTTCCGAATTGGCCTGAGCGCAAAGCAGAAGACCATGTTTAAGATATACGAGTTCTCGGGCAGCTCCACCGACTATTGCTATATCGACGATGTGGTGATTAGCTACGTCGACGATGGCGGCGGCTCGGGCGTGGCAAGCGTGGCGGCCAATGACGGCCGCCTGACGGTGAGCCGCGCCGGCAGTCTTTCCATAGCTGTGGCCACACCGTGCAGCGCCGATGCCGTGACTGTGTATAACGCCTCGGGAGCCGTTGTGGCCCTGGCGCGGGCCCTGGACGGCCATGTGTCCTTGCAGCTGCCAGCCCACGGATTCTATGTGGTGGCAGCCGGGGGCAAGAGCGCGAAGGTGACGCTGTAGCCAACCTAAAGACCAACGAACAATTGCCGCGGCGTGGAAATCAGTCCCCACAGCCGCGGCAATGTTTTTTTTAACGCCGCCAAATGCGGCAAATGTGGCGGCCAGTGCGTAAATTTGCAAAATAAACGCAAGAGTGCATTATGGTAAATCAAATTGTTGACGACATACTGTCGCCCGACGTGACGTTCACCGGAGCTGTGTTCAAGTTGCTGCTGAGCCTCGTGCTGGGTGCGGCTGTGGGCTTCGAGCGCCACCGCAAGGGGCAGATAGCAGGCTTGCGCACGTTTGCCCTGATATGCATGGGCGCCACGCTTGCCATGCTCATCTCCATATTCATCCCGCAGGAATATCTTGGGGTGAAAAACGGCGACCCTGGCCGCATAGCGGCCCAGGTGGTGAGCGGTGTGGGCTTTTTGGGCGCGGGCGCCATAATACAGATGAAAGGCTCGGTGCGCGGCCTCACCACGGCCGCCGGAATCTGGATGACGGCCTGCATAGGCCTTGCCGTGGGCGCGGGCATGTATGCCATAGCCACGGTAGCCACGTTCCTCATAATCTTCATTCTGCTATACATTGAACGCTATGAAAAGTGGTGCGGACTGCAGTGGGAGTCGAAGATAGTGCGCATCAAGGTGCATGGCATCGTCACCGACACCGCGCCGCTGCGAGCGGTGTTTAAGCGGTATGGCGTGCACACCAGCGACGAGTTTTTCAAGTTTGACTACGACAGCGGCATAACGGTGATAAACTACCTGATACGCGTGCGCGACGCAGCCGACTTCATATCGCTGTTCAACGACATACACGAGTGCTATGACACCGCCTCGATCACCCTCGGCAACGAGGTGAGCATGTGAGCGGCACCCGGCAAATATTATATTAACGCACACACATAACACAAAGACATGGACACTACCCTGCTCAACAGCCTCATCAGCGACCTTGCGCTGATACTCATACTCGGCTCGGTGGCCACGGTGCTGTTTAAGAAACTTAAGCAGCCTGTGGTGCTGGGCTACATAGTGGCCGGCTTCATTGCCAGCCCGCACTTTGCCTTTTTCCCCTCGGTGGTGCATGAGGGCAACATCGACTTTTGGGCGCAGATAGGCATCATAGTGCTGCTGTTCTCAATAGGGCTCGACTTCAGTTTCAAAAAACTGCTCAATGTGGGCGGATCGGCCGCAGTGACCGCGCTGATAATAGTGCTTGGCATGATGGGGCTTGGCTTTGTGGTGGGGCGGCTGCTGCACTTCAGCGCCGTCAACGCCATGTTCCTTGGCGGCATGCTGTCGATGTCGTCAACCACCATCATCATCAAGGCCCTCGACGACCTCAAGATGCGCCAGCGGCGCTTTGTGCCCCTGGTGCTTGCCGTGCTCATAGTGGAAGACCTCTTTGCCGTGGTGCTGCTTGTGATACTGTCGTCGGTGGCCAAGAAGAATGTGCAGGGCGAAGAGCTGATGAAGAGCGTGCTCACCCTGTCGGGCTTCCTGATAATTTGGTTCACTGTGGGCATATTCCTTATTCCATCGGTGTTCAAGCGCTTCCGCAACGTCATCAGCGATGAGCTGATGCTCGTCATCTCCATGGCGCTGTGCTTCTTCATGGCGGTGTTTTCGGTGAAGTCGGGCTTCTCGCTGGCTCTTGGCGCCTTTGTTATGGGGTCGATACTGGCCGGCACCGTCGAGGCCGAGCGCATCGAGCGGCTCATCACGCCCGTCAAAGACCTGTTTGGCGCGGTGTTTTTCATCTCGGTGGGCATGATGGTCAACCCGCAGGTCATAGTGCTGCATGCTGGCACCATAGCACTGTTTTCGGCCGTTGTGGTGGTGGGCATGATCGCCTTCGGCACCTTTGGCATGCTGGCCACCGGCCAGCCGCTGAAGATAGCCATGGAGTCGGGCTTCTGCCTGACCCAGATAGGCGAGTTCTCGTTTATCATCGCCACCACGGGCGTGTCGCTTGGCGTGCTCGACACCAGCCTATATGCCATAATAGTGGCCGTGAGCGTGATCACCACATTTTTCACACCGTTTTTCATCAAAAGCGCCATTCCGTGCTACAACTTTGTGTCGCGCCACCTGCCAGGCAGTTGGAGCCGCCTGCTTGAGGGCTACAGCAAGAACGCCACCGAGAGCGAGACGTCGGAGACGCGCCGGCTGTGGCGCACGGTGTTTAAGCGCTACGCCCTGAGGCTGGTGCTGTATTCGGTCATGGTCATAGCCCTGATAGTGGTGAGCCACACCTATTGGGTGCCTCTCATGCGCAGGCTGCTGGGGCACGACATGGGCCGCCTGGTGGGCGTGGCCAGCACCATAGCCGCAATGGCACCGTTCCTGTATGCCATAATACTGCCAAGCACGCGCGCCGACGAGCGCAAGCGCCTGGTGGCTGCCAGCGGCCGCGTCACCTATGTGCCGCTCATCATGATGAGCCTGCTGGGCACAGTGGTGTCGATGATGTTTGTCACTCGCGAGTTGTATGGCATCTACCGCAGCACCACCGCCGTGACCACCGCCGTGACGCTTACGCTGATGTTCACCGTGCTCTTGTCGCCCAAGCTCACGCGGCGCATGCGCGACATGGAGCGCCGCTTCATAAGCAACGCCAACGAGCGCGAGAACCACCGCACGGGCCGCGACAACAACCTGGTGAGCGACATGCACCTGGCATATATGCGCGTGGGCTACGGATGCCCGTTTGTGGGCGAGACTCTGAAGAGTGCCGACCTGCGCCGCCGCTATGGCGTGAACGTGGTGAACATTCAGCGCAATTCGGCGCTTTACCCCGTGCCTACGGGCGACACCCGTGTGTTTCCCGGCGATGTGATAGGCGTGATAGGCACCGATGAGCAGATTCAGTGCCTGCTGCCCATCGTTGAAGACAAGGGACAGCAGCAGTCGGCGTCAGCCGGCGAGGCGCGCTTTATGCACTTTGCCATTAGCGAAGCCTCTCCGCTGGTGGGGAAGACTCTGGCGCAGGCGCGACTGCGCGAAGACTATGCGTCGCTGCTGGTGGCTGTGCAGCGCCCGGGCGACAGCTACCTTGCCCCCACGCCCGACGTGGCCTTTGCCGCCGGCGACGTGCTGTGGATAGTGGGCGACGCAAAGCGCCTTGCCGCCCTGAAGAAATAAAATGTACCCGAAAAGGGCAAAACGGGTACATATGGGCTGATGCGGCATGTCAACCCTCTCTCCATGTGTAAATGCAATGTGGCTTTTTTCGGCAATTAGGGCAATAAAGCCGCCCTGGGCGGCGTTATATGTTCACAATAAGTCCAAAAGCGCTCACGCACTTGTATGATAGGCTTTTGGATGCAGTTTTATGCACACAAATCGTAACATTGAATCACTTTAAATTCAGATGCCTTAGGAAAAACAGACTGAATTGAATGTATGTTTGGCCGCTCCACTTCAGTCCCGCCGGCGGGTGGTGAAGTGGAGCGGCTTTGTTTGCTCGCTTTAGTCAGTGTTGCCGCCACGGCTTTGGCGGTAGGAGTTGGGCGTCATTCCCATACGCTTGGCAAACACGCGCCTGAACGTGCTCAGAGAGTTGAATCCGCTGCGCTCGGCCACCACGTCGAGCGTGAGATCGCTGTTCAGCAGCAGCTGGCAGGCGTGTCGCAGCCGCAGGTCGTTCACGTAGTCGTAGAATGTGGTGTGCCTGACGCTGTTGAGGTAGTTGCTCAAATAAGTGCGGTTGGTGCCAAGCGTGCGTGCCATGTCGGCCAGCTTGAGTTGCGGCTTCAGGTATTCTTCACGGCCAACGAAGTCGTGTTGCAGCCGCGCCTCAAATTCGTAGGCCGCTGGCTGCGTGTCGGCACAGGTTTCGGAGGTGGCGTCGTAGGCCGCTGCGGATTCAAGGTCGGCCGGCTTCAGATTGGCGTGCCGGCTCACGTAGTAGGCCACGATAGCCCACAATGTCATCGACAGCAGGTGAAACAGACTGTCGGCTACCAGGTCGAGCGTGCAGCTGGCCGCGAGCCAAAGCATCAGCATCGACATGAAAATCACAAGCACCGTCACCAGCCACTGCAGGCTCACATCGTCGGTAAACGAATATATGTTCTTGAGGTTGCGGTTGTAGCGCGGTATCTGCACCAGCCCGTAGATCGCCAGGCTCAATCCGTACACCACCACAGCCGCCAGCATTACATAATAGGCTGCCTTGCTGCCTGTGTATATGGCCGTGCCGCTCAGAACTGCAAACAAAGCCATGTGGGCCGCGCAGCGTAGCGCATTGAACCATCCGGGCCGCAGCAGCTCGACGCCCACAAAGGCGCATGTGGGCACCGCCAGCACGTCGAGGCACTTGCGCAGGCGCTCCACCTCCATCAGAGTGAAGTCGAAGTGCGTCACCACAAACACTTCCTTAAGGTGCAGCAGCACCCAGAATGCCATGCATCCGGCCATAAGCTTCTTGAGCCGGCCTTGGTTGTAGACCAGAAAAAGGAATGAGGTGAACATGAAGAACATCAGGCACAACCCCTCGGTGAAAAATATTAAGTAACCTCCAGTCATGCAATTGGTTTTGCTGTGGCATAGTTTGCACAAAGCGTGCAGCGCAAAAGGCTGCTGCACCTATTTGCAAAAGTAGTAAAAAAGCTGCTAACAGCGGTGTCGGCCGGTGGATTTTTACCATATTGTTACAAAAATGTGCCACGACGTGCCTGCGAGCCGTGGCGCATGTGCGGCATAAATGCTGCGGGGTGGGGCGAAAGTGCGTTTTTTTCAGTAACTTTGCAGTCGCCCTTGCCGCGCATTGCGGCAAGGGCGACTGATAACGATTTGACATGAGCGACATTTCAGGCACAACATCAGGCATCAACATCGACCACACCGAACTGTGGTCGCTTGAACTGCACATCACAGGTGAGCAGCTGAAGGTGCTGCTGTATTCCAAGGCACAGGCCAATTCGCTGATTACGCGCACCCTTGCCCTTGACCTCTCCACCGGATCGCAGCTAAAGGCTGTGGAGGCAGCGGTATATGACAACCAGTTGCTGCTGAGTGAGTTTAAGGAGGTGAGCGTGGTGGTCGACTCGCGGCACTTTGTGCTGCTGCCGCCCGACTTCTCGGCCGACGACGCGGCTGCCCCCGATGGCACAAGCAGTGCGCAGGCGGCTCTCGATGCCGCTTTCGGCACCAACGGCAACGCTGATGTGGAGTGCGCCTTCTGCCAGATGCCGCGTTGCGCCGCCGCAGTGGCTTTTGAGGCGCCAAAGGGGCTCGACGCATTTTTGCGGCGCACGTTTTTCCAGCCGCGCGTGGTGCACAGGCTGTATCCGCTGTGTGAGCACTTCGCCCGGCTCAACGAGGGCTCTGGCATGTCGCGCCTGCACATCAACTACGATCCCGACGGCCAGACAATGGACCTGGCGGCCTTCAGCCACGGCCGCCTTGCCATGGCCAACACGTTCACGTTCCGCTCGCCTGCCGATGCGGCATTCTATGCCTTGCACGCTTGGAGCAGCCTTGGCTTCGACAGCCTTAACGATGAGGTGCAAATCACGGGCATCCGCACAATGCGCGAGGCCACCGCGCCGATGCTGCGGAAATATGTGAGCTATGTGATGCCAGCCATATTTCCCGCGGCTGCCCTGCGCATTGGGCACGATGCCGTGAATGCACCGCTTGAATTAATACTGCTTGCACTATGCGAATAATCAGAGGAAAATACGGGCGCCGCCGCTTCGACGTGCCCACCAACATAACCGCGCGCCCCACCACCGACTATGCGCGCGAGAGCATCTTTAATGTGCTTGAGAACCTCATCGACCTTGAGGGCTCCACCGCGCTCGACTTGTTCTCGGGCACTGGGGCCATGAGTTTCGAATTTCTGTCGCGCGGCTGCGCCGCCGTGACCAGCGTTGAAAAAGCCGCCACGCAGTTCAACTTCATCACCAAGGTGAAAAAACTGCTGGGCGACGACAATCTGACGCAGGTGAAGGGCGATGTGTTCCGCTTCATTGGCTCATGCACGCGGAAGTTCGACATCATATTTGCCGACCCGCCATACGACCTGCCCAACCTGCCCGAGCTGCCACAGCTCATTCTTAACTCCGGCATGGTGAAAGAGGGCACAATAGTGGTGGTTGAGCACTCAAAGCACAACGACTTCAGCGCATTGCCGCAGTTTATGCAGCACCGCACCTATGGCAAGGTGAATTTCACCATTTTCCAAGTGTGACCTGAACTATCGGGTGCGGCTGTTGCACATGGCGTCGAGCACTGCAAACGCGCGCTCGAGCATGGTGTCGCGGCCGTTCATGCGGTCGGCATTGTCCATGTCCACCTTCACGTCGGGTGCAACGCCGAATTCCGTCATCTGCCCGTCGGGACCCGAGATGGGGCACGACGAGAAGCGCACGCTCCACCCGTTGGGCAGCTCGGCTGTGAATGGCAGCCCGCAGCCGCCGCCTGTGCTGTCGCCCACCACCTTCACCTGCGGCAGACTTTTC
>CALBLR010000268.1 GCA_937896015.1 uncultured Prevotellaceae bacterium
CCACGCCAAGCACCATTATGCGCGCGCTCACCAATATGCCCAGCAGTCCGCCAGCTATGGCGCCAAGGCCTACATACACGTTGCCCGTGTTGCGCCCGTCGGGCTCGCCCTTGGGCGACATGCGCCGCAGGCCCAGGCATATCACGGTGGCCACGCCCCAAAACACAAACGTCTTTACTGGCAGGTATATGCTTGTGCTCCAGTGCAGCAGGCACAGCGCGGCATAGGCCGGCAGCGCGGCCGAGCACCAGGGCCGCAGCACGCACACCAGCGCGCCTACGGCGCATATGACTCCTGCAATCAGCAGTATGGTTGTGAGTATCATTGCTCTGTCTTTTTTTTTCAGTTTCAATCATCTTGCACGTGCGGATTAAAACCGCAGTTCAAAGTGCTGCAGCGGCAGCTTGGGCGTGGCCACAATCACGGCCATCTTGCCGTTGGTGTAGGTGTGGCCGCTGGCCAGCGCACTGCGGCATTGCTGCCACAGGCTGCTCATACCGCTGTCGCGCTGCAGGTTGCGCAGCATCACCACGCCGCTTCCTTCAAACACCGTCTTCAGGTAGGCCATCAGCCTGGCCGAGTCTTCGCCGCCTACTGAGTTCACCAGCACGTAGGGGTCGCTGCCGCTGCTGCGTGTGGCGGCCTCATAGTCGGCCAGCGCAGCGGGCAGCTCGTTGTAGCAGTCGATGTAGTCAAGAAACGGCTCGAGCACCTGCGCCACTTCGGGGCACTTTTCGAGGTGCGGCTCGTAGAGCCACATTCTGCTTTGCGCCGACACGCTCATCATGCTTGCCGCCGACATGCCATAGTTGGCGCCCACCTGCAGCAGCTGCCGTGGCGCGAACCGGTTGGTGATGCGAAACAGCAGCTTGGCGCTCTTGAGCGAAATCACACGGTGGCTGCCACGCGGTGCCGATTCTATCACGGCTTGGCGCACGTCGCGCAGATAGCCGTAGGCGTAGTAGGGCAGACGCTCGCACAGCACGTTGCACACAAAGCTGTATGCAAAGGGCGAGTGAATGCCGAAGCCGCGGCTGTGGCGGTATAGCTTGAAGTCGTGCAGCAGTCCCATCGTTGTTTTATTTCTCTGCTTCGGCGGCAGCCTTCTTGCGCCGTGTGGCTGCCACCGCCACGGCTGCAATCAGGCACACGAATATGCCTGCTATCGAGGTCTTGGCCACGGTGTCGGTGGCATGCACCTCCTGCGGGTCGAATGTGAACACCACGGTGTGGTCGCCGGCCGGAATGCGCAGGGCGCGCAGCACATAGTTGGCGCGCCCTATCGGGGCTTCCTTGCCGTCGATAGTGGCTTTCCATCCCCAGGGGAAGTATATCTCGCTGAACACGGCCACGCCTCCCTTGGCACTGTGGGTGCGGTAGGTGAGGCTGTTGGGCGCATAGGTGGTCTCGCGAATGGTGTCGCCAGGCTGCTTGGCTGAGGCATCGCCCAGAGTGGCCTTGAACTTGGCGTCGGCCACGGCGTGGGTGGCGGCGTTAAACGTGTCGAGGAACTTCATCTCGGCGTCGGGAGTGGCCACATAGGTGAGCGTGTCCACAAACCATGCGTTGCCCAGCGCGCCGGGGTTTTGCTGCGCCACCGTGTCGTTGAGTATGAACCAGCGGGTGTTGAGCATGTTGAACACTTGCATGTTGCCGCGCGATAGCTGGCGGTCGATAAGGTCGTTGTAGCGTGTGAGCTTGGCGGCATGGTAGCCGCCCACCATCTTGTGGAAATACGACGGCATTGCCTCGCCAAAGTGCTGCTGGTCGCACACGCGGTAGTTGAGCGTGGTGTCGGCCAGAATGGTGGCATCGGCAGGGCGCTTGGTGAACGTGGCCTCGGGCTGCACGTCGAGGTGCGATATGAATGTGTCTTTGTTGATGTAGCGCTTGTTCACGGCAAACATGTCGGCCAGCACCAGCAGGGCCATAACTGTGCCTGCCACGGCGGGCTTGGCCTTAACCTTGCCTGCCAGGTAGCCGTAGAGCAGCGCAAAGGCCACCACTATAAACGCCAGGCTGCGCCATGCGTCGGCGCTCACCAGCGAGTGGCGTATGGTGGCTATGGCCTCGCTCAGGCTGGGCACTTGCTGCAGCTGGCCGCTGTTGATGTAGGCCTCGGTCTCCTGCTGCGAGAATGTGCCAAACATACTCGGGAATAGGGCGAACACGAGGCACAGCGCCGCGCTCACGCCAAAGGCTGCCAGTGTGGCGCGCTTGTGCTTGGCCAGGAAATCGGGCTCGCCCAGCGCCTTTTGCAGCGCCAGCGCGGCCAGCAGCGGCATGGTGAGTTCGGCTATCACGAGTATGCTGGCCACAGTGCGGAATTTGTTATACATCGGGAAGTGGTCGATAAACAGGTCGGTGAGCCACATCATGTTGTGGCCCCACGATAGGAACACCGACAGCAGCGTGACTGCAAGCAGTGCCCACTTCACCGGACCCTTCACCACAAAGCAGCCCAGCAGGAACAGGGCGAATATTATGGCGCCCACATACACGGGGCCGTTGGTCATCGGCTGGTCGCCGAAGTATTGCAGAAAGTATTGCAGGTTTTGCTGGTCCTGGTAGTCGAGGCTGCCGTCGCGCTCCATCTTCTTGGCCTTGGGCGTGTCGGCCAGCGTCATGGGCACGTTGTTGCCCTCCTCGGGGCGCAGGCTTGCGCCGCCCTTCACGTTGGGAGCCAGCAGGGTGAATGTCTCATCGATGCCATAGCTCCACTGGGTGATGTAGTCCTTGTCAAGGCCGCCGCTTTGCTGCACTTGCTGCTTGTCGGCCTGTCCGCCCTTTAGCGGAGTCAGTTCGCTGTGGCCGCCGCGAATGGTCTCTTTTGAGTATTTGTAGGTGAGATACAGGTTGGGGGCGTTGGCTCCCACAGCCAGCGCGGCCGCCACGGCCAGCGCGCCGGTGGCTATGCCCCACTGCGCCATCTTCTTGTCGTGTATGGCTTTCACCAGGAAGGCTATGGCCAGTGCCAGCACAATGAACAGCGAGTAGTAGGTCATTTGCACGTGGTTCGACATCAGCTGCAGCGCCGCAAACAGCGCCGCCAGCGCCGCGCCGCCCAGATAGTGCCCCCGGTAGGCCCACACTATGCCCGCCAGCGTGGGCGGTATGTAGGCCAGCGTCAGCAGCTTCCATATGTGGCCGGCTCCTATCAAGATAAAGAAGTAGGACGAGAATC
>CALBLR010000269.1 GCA_937896015.1 uncultured Prevotellaceae bacterium
GGTTATAAAAACAATCTCATTGCTTAATTATCAGTTTGTGTTATACAGCCGCATAATATATGTGAAATAATTTAAATTGCAAACAAATCCACATTTTTCACTATGTTTTTTTTAGATTTAACATATTAAGGGCCGAGACAGCAAGCAAAACGGCGTTTTTTCGTGGTAGGAATTACCGAGAGTGCCGAAGAAGTGGCAATCCCAGAGGGATTGGATATGTGTAGGCAGGTATGCAGCGGAGGCGCAGCCGACGCGAAATGCCTGCTACGCGGGATACCCACCCATGGCATTCCAGCGGAATGCCACTACTGCACCTCGTCACGTTTCTCAACGCAACAATCAGCATATCAGCAGAATCAGGCTGCTGTCGCATTCCTCTGGAATGCAGTTGTGTAGGCGGCAATGATGCAGGCATTTCGCGCGGACTTCGCTATCGCTACGCCCGCGCTGCATACCTGCCTACACATATTTTATCCCTCGGAATAATGCCATCTACAATTTTGTGGCAAACAACGCAAACGTTATAATTTTTCAGTGCTCCCGTCATACCGCGACCCAACAGACATTACACTTGTTTTCAGGCGATTAAACACCGCACGCCTTAGGAATTAGAGCTGGATGTGGGTGCCTTTGGTGAGGTCGCTGAGGTTAGCGGCGTTGGTTATCACCACCTCGCGCACGCCGTTGTCGAGGGTGGCAAAGGCGTTGTCGAGCTTGGGAATCATGCCGTCTTTGATAATGCCGAGCGACTTGAGCTGGTCGTATTGCGACATGCGCAGCACGGGTATCACGCTGTCGTCGTCGTCAGGATTCATGAGCACTCCGTCTTTTTCGAAGCAGTAGACAAGGGTCACATTGTAGTAGCGCGACAGGGCGGTGGCGGTGGCCGCCGCCATGGTGTCGGCATTGGTGTTGAGCATGTGTCCCATGCCGTCGTGGGTGAGGGGGGCTATCACGGGCATCACGCCCGAACTGATGAGCTGCGCCAGTGCCTTGCCATTGGCCTTCTTCACATCGCCCACCCAGCCGTAGTCCACCTTGCGCACCGGACGCTTGACGCTGAGCATGATGTTCATGTCGGCGCCGGTGAGACCTATGGCGTTTTGCTTGTGCCACTGCAGCAAGGCCACGAGGCGCTTGTTGACCAGGCCGCCATACACCATGGTGACCACATCGAGCATGTCGTCGTCGGTCACTCGCCGGCCCTCAACCATGGTGGTCTTTATGCCCAGGCGCTCGGCCATTTTGGTGGCCATCACACCGCCGCCGTGCACCAGCACCTTGGGCTGCCTGATGGCGGCCACATCGGTGATGAGCCGCATGAGTGCGGTGGGGTTTTCCACAATTTTACCGCCCACCTTCACGATGAGCAAATCCTGCTTTTGTTCCATATTGCTGTCACATTAAAAACAATCATGGCCAGGTGCCACCTAAAGCGGCATCCGGCCATGAAAAAACTGTTATTCTTCTTTGCCAAACTCCATGAGGTAGGCCTTGATGAAGCCGTCGATGTCGCCGTCCATCACGCCGCCCACGTCGCTCGTCTGGTAGCCCGTGCGGTGGTCCTTCACGCGGCGGTCGTCCATCACATAGCTGCGAATCTGCGACCCCCACTCGATTTTCTTCTTCGAGTCCTCCACCTTGCGCTGCTCTTCCTGGCGGTGCTGCAGCTCCTTGTTGTAGAGAATGGACTTGAGGTTGCGCAGGGCGTTCTCGCGGTTTTTTGGCTGGTCGCGCGTCTCGGTGTTCTCCACCAATATCTCCTCTTCCTCGCCCGTGTATGGGTCCTTGTACTGGTAGCGCACGCGCACGCCGCTCTCCACCTTGTTCACATTCTGGCCGCCTGCGCCGCCGCTGCGGAAGGTGTCCCACGAGATGCGCGCCGGGTCGAGGTTGATTTCGATGGTGTCGTCGACAAGCGGGGTCACAAACACCGAGGCAAACGAGGTCATGCGCTTGCCCTGGGCGTTGTAGGGCGACACGCGCACCAGGCGGTGCACGCCGTTCTCGCTCTTAAGGTAGCCGTAGGCGAATGCGCCCTCCACGCTTATGGTGACGCTCTTGATGCCGGCCTCGTCGCCGTCGACCATATGCTCGATGGCCGTCTTGTAGCCGTGGCGCTCGCACCAGCGCAGATACATGCGCATGAGCATAGAGGCCCAGTCCTGGCTCTCGGTGCCGCCGGCGCCGGAGTTGATTTTGAGGATGGCGTCCATCTTGTCCTCGTCGCGGCGGAGCATGTTGCGAAGCTCCAGCTTCTCGATTTTCTTGAGGGCATCGGCATAGAGTGCGTCGAGTTCGTCTTCGGTGAGCACGCCCTCCTTGACAAAGTCAAAGCCGATGGCCACCTCATCGACGGCGGCCTCCACCTCGCTGCAGCTGTCAATCCAGTAGTGCAGCATCTTGATTTTCTTCATCTGCGCTTCGGCCGCCTTCTGGTCCTGCCAGAAGTCGGGCACATGAGTGCGCAGCTCCTCTTCTTCGACTTCTATTTTCTTGTTGTCGACGTCAAAGATACCTCCTCAGCGCATCCTTGCGCTCTTGTATCTCTTTTAGCTGTTCTTGCGTAATCATTCGAGTCTTTAATGATTAAATGGGGTTAGTAAAAAAATTGATTTATCGCATTATTTGTTGCTGTCCTTGCTGCCGTCCTTCTTGCGGAAGTCGGCCGCATACATAGCATCGATGAGCTTGGCGTAGCGCTTGTTGATGACGGCGCGGCGAATCTTCAGCGTGTTGGTGAGTTCGCCGCTCTCCATGGTGAACGGGCGCGGCAGCAGCACGAACCGCTTGATCTGCTCATAGCTGGCCATGTCCTTCTGATAGCCTTGAATGCGGGCATCAAGCATTTTGTGGATGTCGGCGTTGTTCACGAGGTCTTCAATGCTCTTGTAGGCAATCTTCTTCTTGGCGGCATAGGCCTTAAGTTCATCGAAATTGGGCACAATGAGCGCCGACACATATTTGCGACCGTCGCCTATCACGGTGACCTGCTCAACGAAGATGTCCTGGGCGAGCGCCGTCTCGAGCACCTGCGGGGCGATGTACTTGCCGTTGCTGGTCTTGTAGAGGTCTTTGAGGCGCTCAGTCATCACCAGCTGGCCGGTGTCGGTGATGTGGCCGCAGTCGCCCGTGTGAAACCAGCCGTCGGCGTCGATGGCCTTGGCCGTCTCCTCGGGCTTGTGGAAGTATCCCTTCATCACGGTGGGGCCTTTGACCAGAATCTCGCCGCTGTCGCCGATTTTCACCAGCACGCCGGGCAGTGTGGTGCCAATGGTGCCCAATTCCCAGCCAACGGCGGGATAGAAGCACACGGTGGCATTGGTCTCGCTGAGGCCGTAGCCTATGACTATGTTGATGCCTATGGCGTGAAGGAACTCGGTGATGTTGTCGCTGAGCATGGCTCCGGCTGTGGGGAAGAAGCGGCCATGCTCCACGCCTATGGCGCGGCGCAGGCGGCTGAACACCTTCTTCTCGAAATACTGGTATTGCTTCTCGACCAGCAGCGGCGGCTTGCGGCCCGTGCGCACATACTTCACGTTGCGCGTGCGGCCCACGGCCACGGCGCGCTTGAAGAGCATCTTCACCACGGGCTTGGCCTTCGACACGTTGTCGTTGATGGCTGTGTAAACCTTTTCCCAAAAGCGCGGCACGCTGCACATGCATGTG
>CALBLR010000270.1 GCA_937896015.1 uncultured Prevotellaceae bacterium
CTATGGGATTTTGGTCCACAAACTCCACGCCCGACAGCATCTGCAGGTCGCCCTCCAGCGAGGCATAGGTGCCGGGCGTGTCGCAGCTGTCGCCAAAGTGCCGGGCCAGCGCGCGGTAGAGTATGCCCGTCACCAGCGTCGACTTGCCCGAGCCGCTCACGCCCGTCACGGCCGTCATCACCCCAAGCGGGAACTTCACGTCCACGCCCTTCAGGTTGTTTTCGGCCGCGCCCTTCACCTCAATGTAGCTGCTGCTTTTGCGCCTTGACGTGGGCACGGGAATTTTCAGCTCGCCCGTCAGGTATTTCAGCGTGTAGCTTTGCGTGGCGTGGCTCAGGGCATTCACCTTGCCCTGATACACCACCTGGCCGCCAAGCCTTCCGGCCTCGGGGCCAATGTCGATAAGGTAGTCGGCGGCGCGTATTATGTCCTCGTCGTGCTCCACCACCACCACGGTGTTGCCCAGCCGCTGCAGCATGCGCAGCACCTTTATCAGGCGGTCGGTGTCGCGCGAGTGCAGGCCTATGCTCGGCTCGTCGAGTATGTAGATCGACCCCACCAGCGAGCTTCCCAGCGATGTGGCCAGGTTGATGCGCTGGCTCTCGCCGCCGCTCAGCGTCGACGACAGGCGGTCGAGCGTCAGGTAGCCAAGCCCCACCTCCACCATATAGTCGAGGCGGTTGGCTATCTCGGTGAGCACGCGCTTGGCCACCGTCTGGTCGGCGTCATCGAGCTTAAGCAGCCCGAACCACTGCCGCAGCTCCGACACTGGCATCTGCACCAGCTCGCCAATGCTTTTGCCGCCAACCTTCACATAGCCCGCCTCGGGCTTCAGCCGCGAGCCGTGGCAGGTGGGGCACACCGTCTTGCCGCGGTAGCGCGCCAGCATCACGCGGTATTGTATGTTATACGATTTGCTCTTCACAAAGTCGAAGAAGCCGTCGATGCCGCCAAAGGTGGCGTTGCCGTGCCACAGAAAGTCCTTCTGTGCCTGCGTCAGCTTGTAGTATGGGCGGTGTATTGGGAACCTGTTTGCCTCGGCCACCCTTATCAGAGCATTCTTCCACTCGCTCATCACCTGGCCGCGCCAGCACATCACCGCGTCGTCATACACGCTTAGCGTCTTGTTGGGTATCACCAGACTCTCGTCAATGCCCATCACCTTGCCAAAGCCCTCGCAAGTGGGGCAGGCCCCGATGGGGTTGTTGAAGTTAAACATCAGGTCGGTGGGCTCCTGAAACTTTATGCCGTCGGCTTCAAAGCTTTTCGAAAACTGGTGTTCCTCCACAGCGCCGCCGTCGAGGTGCATTTGCAGTATGCACTCGCCGTTGCCCTCATAAAAGGCTGTCTGCAGTGAGTCGAGCAGGCGCATCTCGTCGGCCTTGTCGTGCGTCACGCTCATGCGGTCAATCAGCAGGCGGTAGTCGCCGCTCTTGGCCGCAGGGTCTTGCATCACCTGCGTGATGGGCACAAAGCGTCCGCCGCATTCCAGCCGCGAATACCCTCCCTTTTGCAGCACATCGAGCTCGGTGGCAAAATTGCGGCCCTCGGGCACGGTGATGCGTGTGAGCAGGGCAAAGCGCGTGCCGTCGGGGTAGCTGTTAATTTTGTTGAGCACATCGGCGCTGGTGTGCTTCTTCACCAGCTGGCCCGACACGGGCGAGTAGGTCTTGCCCACGCGCGCAAACAGCAGCCGCAGATAGTCGTAAATCTCGGTAGATGTGCCCACCGTGCTGCGGCTGTTGCGGTTGTTCACCTTCTGCTCGATGGCAATGGCGGGCGGCAGGCCGCGGATGAAGTCGCAGTCGGGCTTGGTCATGCGCCCCAAAAACTGGCGCGCATACGACGACAGACTCTCAACATAGCGCCGCTGCCCCTCGGCATACAGCGTGTCGAAGGCCAGCGACGACTTGCCCGAGCCCGAAAGCCCCGTTATAACCACAAACTTGTTGCGGGGAATGGTCACATTCACGTTTTTCAGATTGTTGACCCGAGCCCCCTGAATCACTATGTCGTTTGAAATCATTGCGTCAATAAATATAAGTCTGCAAAGTTACAGAAAACGCCGCACACACCGAAATCCCGCCGCCAATATAGTCCTAAATAATTTTAACCGCGTTTCCCCCCAAAAAAAAACGTCACAGCCGGCTTCAGCAGCTCGCCACGCGCATGGCACAATCCAGGGCACTTCCGAGGGTTAAGTGCACGATGGGCAAGAATGCAGCAGCAAAATTGTGTGCAAGCAACCAATCAGAGGCAATCGCGAGGCGGTGTGCCGCTCGTTATTTCTTGGCTTTGGCGTGCTGCTCAGCCACGTTGCTCACGTCGCCGGCAGTGATTTTTTGCAGCTCGTCCTTGCTCCTGCCGTTGTTGTCGATAATTCTGTTGGCCTGGGCTCGCACAAGCTGCTCAAACAAGTTACGCACATTTCTAGCATTGCCCCATTGCTCGTCCCTTGTCTGCAATTCATTGGCCAGCATGTCTTCCACCATTTGCCTGGCATCTGGATCTATGGTGTATTCGTTGCGCTCAAGCAAGTTGCCGAATATCTCCATCAACTCATCGAGCGAATAGTCCTCAAAGTGTATCACCCTGCTGAATCTTGATTTCAACCCTGGGTTGGAGCTTATGAATTGCTGCATCTTGTCGGGGTAGCCTGCCAGCACCACCACCAGCCTGTCGCGGTCGTCCTCCATGCGCTTCAGCAGCGTGGCCACTGCCTCGGCGCCAAAATCGTTGGAGCCGCCTGAGGTCAGGGTGTAGGCCTCGTCGACAAACAGCACTCCATCGAGTGCGCTGTCGATGATGCTGTTGGTTTTCGCCGCAGTTTGGCCCACGTATTCTGCCACAAGGCCCGAGCGGTCGGTTTCTATCAAATGGCCTTTTTTCAACACACCAATTCCACAATACACTTGTCCCAACAGGCGCGCCACGGTGGTTTTGCCCGTGCCTGGATTGCCCACAAACACGCAGTGATACATCATTGGCGCCACCTTAAGCCCGCTGGCCTCGCGTCGCTGGTTCACAGCGACGTTGTTGATGATGGTTTGTATCGATTTTTTCACCTCCAGCAGGCCCGTGAGGCTGTTAAGCTTGTCTACGGCCTTGTGTGCGTTTGCAACTGCCTCTGACAGCTGTTCTGCTTCCTCCTTAGCTTTGCGCTTGGCATGCTGTTGCATCCGCTTCTGCCGTTCGCGCTCATCTCGCGCATCGGTGCAGTGCGATTCCAAGGCCATGAGTCCCAAAATAAGAATTGATAGTCCAAGCGTTGTCAGAAGTATAGTGCTGTTCATAATCAGTGTGCATTATGTGTTACATAGCCAAATTTACGCAGAAATCTCTATTGCAGCAAGCCTTGCAAGGCCAAAAGTGCCGCTGCTGTAGCTGTCTGTGCCAACATGTGAAAATCGGAGTGTATTTATTTTAGTGCGTATGAAAAAAAGTAAAAGCGGGGCAGCCTGATGGCCGCTCCGCTTTTAGCCTTATTTTATGGTCAGCGCTGACGCCCTGCACGTGGGGTAGGGCGGACGCGTCGCGTTAATTATGCCTCCTCTTTGTCGAGCAGAATGTCCATAATGCTGATGGCCGACTTCATTACCGACGAGCCGGGGCCGAAGATGGCCGCAACGCCTGCCTTGTAAAGGAAGTCGTAGTCCTGCATAGGAATCACACCGCCTGCAATCACCACAATGTCCTCGCGGCCAAGCTTCTTCAGCTCTGCGATAACGGCCGGGATAAGGGTCTTGTGGCCTGCTGCGAGCGACGACACGCCCAGCACGTTCACATCGTTTTCAACTGCCTCCTTGGCAGCCTCTTCCGGTGTCTGGAACAGCGGGCCCATGTCCACGTCAAATCCGCAGTCGGCATAGCCTGTTGCCACCACTTTGGCACCGCGGTCGTGGCCGTCCTGACCCATCTTTGCAATCATAATACGGGGCTGGCGGCCCTCCTTCTTGGCAAACTCGGCTGTGAGCTCGCGTGCCTTCTCCAAATCGGGGTCGGCCTTTGTTTCTGATGAATACACGCCTGAAATCGTTTTAACTACTGCTTTGTAACGGCCCACAATCTTCTCGCAGGCATCTGAAATCTCACCCAGCGAAGCGCGGTCCTTGGCTGCTGTCACGGCCAGTTCCAGCAGGTTGCCATTGCCGGTCTTCACGCATTCTGTGATGGCGTCGAGGTCGGCCTTCACCTTGTCGTTGTCGCGCTCGGCATACAGCTTCTTGAGGCCTGCCACCTGCTCGTTGCGCACCTCGGTGTTGTCGATCTCAAGGATGTCGATGGGAGCCTCTTTCTCAAGGCAATATTTGTTCACACCCAGAATTGTCTGGCGGCCCGAGTCGATGCGGGCCTGAGTGCGTGCGGCTGCCTCCTCGATGCGCATTTTAGGCACACCGGTCTCGATGGCCTTGGCCATGCCGCCCAGTTTCTCGATTTCCTTGATGTGGTCCCAAGCCTTGTGCACCAGGTCGTCGGTGAGCTTCTCTACATAGAATGAGCCTGCCCACGGGTCGATGGCCTTTGTGATATAGGTCTCTTGCTGGATATAGATCTGAGTGTTACGCGCAATGCGGGCCGAGAAGTCGGTGGGCAGTGCTATGGCCTCGTCGAGTGCGTTGGTGTGCAGCGACTGGGTGTGGCCCTGAGCTGCGGCCATGGCCTCGATGCAGGTGCGGCCCACGTTGTTGAAGGGGTCCTGAGCGGTGAGCGACCATCCCGACGTCTGGCTGTGTGTGCGCAGCGACATCGACTTGGGGTTCTTCGGTCCGAACTCCTTTACGATCTTGGCCCACAGCAGGCGGCCTGCGCGCATCTTGGCAATCTCGGTGAAGAAGTTCATGCTGATGCCCCAGAAGAACGACAGACGCGGAGCGAATGCGTCGATGTTGAGGCCGGCGTTGATGCCGGTGCGGATGTAGTCAAGGCCGTCGGCCAGCGTGTAGGCCAGCTCGATGTCGGCAGTTGCGCCTGCTTCCTGCATGTGGTAGCCCGAAATCGAGATAGAGTTGAACTTGGGCATGTATTTCGAGGTGTACTCAAATATGCTGGCAATGATCTGCATCGAGAACTTAGGCGGATAGATGTAGGTGTTGCGCACCATGAACTCCTTGAGAATGTCGTTCTGGATTGTGCCGGCCATCTCCTCGAGCTTTGCGCCCTGCTCAAGGCCTGCCACAATGTAGAATGCCATCACAGGCAGCACGGCGCCGTTCATTGTCATCGACACCGACATCTTGTTAAGGGGAATGCCGTTGAAGAGCACCTTCATGTCTTCAACCGAGCAAATCGACACACCTGCCTTGCCCACATCGCCCACCACGCGTGGGTTGTCGGCGTTGTAGCCGCGGTGGGTGGGGAGGTCGAATGCCACCGAAAGGCCCTTCTGGCCCGAAGCCAGGTTGCGGCGGTAGAATGCGTTCGACTCGGCAGCTGTCGAGAAGCCTGCATACTGGCGCACGGTCCACGGGCGGAACGGGTACATCATGCTGTAGGGGCCGCCGAGAAACGGCGGAATGCCTGCCACATATTGCAGGTGCTCAAGGCCCTCAAGGTCTTCTTTTGTGTAGACAGGCTTGATGTCGATAAGCTCGGCATTCTTCCATGTCTTGCCCTGGGGCAGAGGCTGGTGCTGACCATTAAAAGCCTCGTTTTCAATATCTATGTCTTTAAAATTTGGTCTCATTTCTACTAAGTGTTATTTTAAAAGTTTAGCGTTGAAAGCCTTTAATGTGTTAAGCACATTGCTCTTCACGTTCACAAATGTGGTGATGCCAAGGTTGCGGAACTCCTCGGTGTCGGGGCCTGCAAGCACAAGCTCTTCCTTGCCGTCGATTTCCTTGATGGCCTGCGGAATGAGCTCGGCATACTCGGGGTCGCTCGAGCACAGTACAATTATGTCGGCCTTCTTCTCGCGGGCCGCCTTCACGCCCTCGGCCACAGTGTTGAAGCCAAGGTTGTCGATAATCTCATAGCCGGCGCACGCAAAGAAGTTGCTTGAGAACTGGGCGCGGGCCAGGCGCATTGTGAGGTTGCCGATGGTGAGCATGAACACCTTGGGCGCTGCGGCCGACTGCTCGGTGGCATAGCGCAGGTCTTCAAACTCGCTTGCCAGGCGCTTGGTGTTGAGCTTGGCCTCGCCTTCATTGCCCGAGCATGAGCACTTGCAGTTGCCCTCCTTCTCCCTGAGGCTGGCCATCTTGTCGGCGGCCTTTTCGGTGAAGTTCGGGAACTGGTTGGTGCCCAGCAGCTGCTCGCGGCGCTTGGCCACCTTGTCGCGGCGTGTGGCGGCCGATGCGTTGACTGCTGCCACCACGTCGGCAATCTGTGCCTTGAAGCCGCCCTTGTCCTCAACCTCGAGGAAGAGCTTCCAGCCCTCTTTGGCAATCGACTCGGTGAGCGACTCGATGTAATAGCTGCCGCCGGCGGGGTCAACCACCTTGTCGAGGTGGCTCTCTTCCTTAAGCAGAATCTGCTGGTTGCGGGCCAGACGTTCAGAGAACTCCTCGGGCGTCTTGTAGGATGCGTCAAACGGTGTCACCACCAGTGAGCTTACACCCGCCAGAACGGCCGACATGGCCTGAGTCTGCGAGCGCAGCAGGTTCACGTATGAGTCATACACCGTCTGGGTGAAGCGTGTGGTGGTGGCGTTCACCACCATCTTGCATGCGCAGTCGCAGGCGGGGTTGTATTTCTTCACAATCTGTGCCCACAGCATGCGGGCGGCGCGGAACTTGGCAATCTCCATGAAGTAAACTGTGGTGATGCCCATGTTAAACTTTATGCGGCTGGCCACCTCGTCGGCAGTGAAGCCGGCTTCGGTGAGCTCGGCCATCCATTCCTCGCCCCAAGCCAGTGCGTAGCCCAGCTCCTGATAGATGAATGCGCCGGCGTTGTTCAGCAGCAGCGAGTCAACGCTGAGCACGCGCAGGTTCTTCACCGGGGCGGCCACCTTCAGCAGTTCGCTGGCAATGGCCACAATGTCGCCGCCGAAAGCCACGCCGTGCTTCAGCTGCTTCTTAAACGGGTCAAAGTTGATTGAGCCGCAGAACGTGTCTTCGGCCTTGGCTGCTTTCACAAGCTCCACAAGAGCCTTAGCCACATCCACTGCCTGCTTGGGGCAGCAGTTCAGGTTCACCTCCACCTTGCCAAGGTCGATGCCGCCAAGCAGCACGGCCAGGTCGGTGTCCTTCTCAAGGTTGAAGCCAAACGATGTGATGCCCTTGTTGAGCAGCACCTTGGCCTTGGCGTTGGCCTCGGCCGCATCGGCCACCTCGATGTCTTGGCGCACGCGCCAGTCGTTGGTGGTGCTGTTGTTGCCGCGCACAAAGGGGTATTCGCCCGGAAGTGAGCCGGTTTGTTTCAAGTCCTTAATGTCCTCGCCGCGGTACATGGGCTGGGCATTAAATCCCTCATTTGTTCGCCACACCAGTTTCTTGTTGAAGTCGGCGCCTTTCAGGTCGACCTCAACCTTGGCTCTCCATTCCTCGGTAGTGACCGGAGGAAATTCGGTGAACAGTTTTTCTCTTTTTTCTGCCATAGCTTTTAATAAAATTATATAGTAACTTTTTTAGTTTTATAGACTTTCTGTCAGTATCCTGGTCCTTTTATAGCAGGTTCGCTGTATTTAACCCACAAATATAGCTCAAAATCCACAATTATAAAAACCACGGCCACTTTTTAAGTAATTTTTTCCGTAATTAAACCAATAAATCAGTGCATGTCGTGTGGATAGTGCTGGCGGCAGGGTGTGGCGCTGGCGCAAAAAAAGGCTCAAGCGTGGGCTTGAGCCTTTGGGAATGGCCGGCGCTGGCCGGCTGCTGTGTGGAGCTGGAGGGGTTTGAACCCTCGTCCAAACGCGGAACCGCCAAGCTTTCTACATGCTTAGTCATGACTTGGTTTTAGTCCGCCTACAGGATCATGACCACCAATATGCGGCTTAGCCTCTAAGTTTCGGCTCTGGCCCGAGGCATGCCAGCGCCTATTCCCGATATTTTAGCACCACCGGTTCGATTAGCCTCGGAAAAAGGGCAATCGGGTGATGTCTTGTCTCCACCGCCTTGGGCGGAGATTAAGCCAACCTACTATACTTCAGTTAGGCAGCAAGAGCGTAGTTGTTTTCGCCAGTTAAATTGTCCGATGTCGGTGATTAAAGAGTTCAGGCATCGTCACTCTGCATGCTTACTTGCCGACTCTACACGCTGTCAAAGCCAAATCAACCCCATTAT
>CALBLR010000271.1 GCA_937896015.1 uncultured Prevotellaceae bacterium
TGCCAAACGACTGGATGATGCCGTTGGCCACAAACACACCGGTGTTGCCCAGGCCGCGTGCCGTCTGCGCCGACACCTCGTTGGCCGACATCACAAGCAGCAGTGCCACTGTGTAGGCCAAATAGGGCACCGGATGGATCAACGCCACTGCTATGGCCACTGCAATTGCGGCTATGGTCGAGGCCAGCATCGTGCGGAACGCGAACGAGATTATGGCCGACTTGCGGCCCTCGTCGGCGGTGCCAAGCAGAAACCTGAATACGCCGTCGCGCATTTGCAGTGTCACCACAGGGATTAGCAGGAAGCACAGCGTGAGGCACACGTCGTAGTAGCCGTAGTCGGCAGGCTTGTCAACGAAGTAGGTGTAGAGCGGCACCATCAGGAATGTGATGAGCTTCGAGCCCAAATTGCCAATGGCATAGATGCCGAAATCCTTGATGAATTTCGACGCTCGGCTCGTGTTGCTGTTTTCCTGTCTCAAAATCGTGTGGAGTGATTATTTAGATACTGCAAAGGTATTGCAAAACGGCCTATTGTACAAATCTATTCGGCGAGCGGGCAATAAAAAAGCACCAGAGGCCTAAGCCTCTGGTGCCAGAGTTGAATTTAGTCGGCTAAAGCCGATGGGGTTTATTTCTTGATTAAGCGGACAGCCTTCTGGTTGTTAACCTTAACCATATAAACGCCTGCTGCGAGGTTGCTCAGGTCGAGAGTGGCAGTGTTGCCCTCAGCCACGAGCGAACCGTTCATTGCAAACACCTTGACAGTCTTGATGGCCTCACCGCTAACGATGTTGATGCTGCCAACTGTCGGGTTGGGGTATACGCTGACCTTAACGTCGGCAACTGTCTCCTCAACGCCGGTGGTGATTTGCTTGGTCACTACCAAAGCTTTCTTGGCGGGAACGGTGACAACGTTGTTGTCGGTAGGAATAGAGTAGATGCCCAGCTGCTTGCCGCTCACAATCAGGTTGTCTGCATAGTCGAATGCCATCTGATAGATGCTTGTTCCATCGAGAACTGCAGCCGCTTTGAACGAGTACTTCGGAGTCAGCACGGGAGTGTTGTCGTTCCAGGAGAGGTTGAAGAACTGCATCACGCCGTCGGCATCGTTGATCACAAGGGTCTTGCCGTCGTTAGAGATAGCAAAGCCGCCACCGCCAGAGCCGTTGAGCACGTCGGGGAAGTCGTTGGCGCCAGAGTTGAACTTGACGTTGCCTTCAGAGTCAACGTAGATGAGCGATGGAACGCCGGTGTTGTTGTTGCCGGCGGTGCGCACCTGCGACACCCAAATGTTGCCGTTCTCGTCAGCCACCACGTTGCCGTTGGTGTTGAGCTGCAGATAGCCAATGCCATACGATTTGCTCGGAGCCTTGGCCCAAGTTGCTGCAATTGTGCCGTCGGTGTTGCCGATGTTGTAAGCATACACGTCGTTGCCCATGTCTTCGTTATAGACGTAGAGCTTGGTGTTGGCGCCTGTGCCTGCGATGCAAAGGCCGGGAGATGAAGAACCCACCTTCTCACCATTGTTGGTGATGAGGCCGTCGGCATCGCGAGTGCCTTCGAAGAATGTGGTGAACGAACCCTCCAGGTTGGCGGGGTCGGCCACGTATACGCCCGATGTGCCGTCGGCCCAGTCGGGGATGTAGATCTTACCGTTGCCATCGATGCCGATGCGGTAGTTGTTGCCGAAGTTGATGCCGCCGCGGTAGGGCTCAGAGTTGATGCGCTTCCAGTCGGGGGTGTAGGCATAGAGGCCGTTCTGGGCGTTGCCAGCACTAATACGATTGGATGCATAAACGCGGCCGAAGAAGTTCGACTCGGGGTTCTTGTCAACTGTGCTGAATGCGCGTGAGTAGGTGTTCTCATCACTGTTGCTGTTCAGGCGCACGATGTTGGTGATGGCCTTGCCAGCCAGCTTCACGGCCCAGTTCAGGCTTTGGCCGTTTTCGCCG
>CALBLR010000272.1 GCA_937896015.1 uncultured Prevotellaceae bacterium
TCGGTGGGCAGAAACTTGTCTATTTCAGGCAGTTCAAGCGGCAGTTCGCTCTCGTCGAGCGGCTGCGGCTGATTGTCCTCATCGTAATATATGGGGAACGGCTCGCCCCAGTAGCGCTGGCGGCTGAATATGGCGTCGCGCAGGCGGTAGTTCACCTTCACGCGGCCTATGCCGGCCTCAGCTATATATTTCTTTGTCTTGGCAATGGCCTCCTTCACTTGCAGGCCGTTTAGCTGCAGGCGGTCGTTCGACGAGTTTATCACCGTTCCCTCTTTGGCGTCGAAGCTCTCCTCACTCACGTCAGCACCCTCGATGAGTGGCACTATGGGCAGATCGAAGTGCTTGGCAAAGGCGTAGTCGCGGCTGTCGTGGGCTGGCACGGCCATTATGGCGCCAGTTCCATATCCGGCCAGCACATAGTCGCTTATATATATAGGAATCTCCTTGCCGGTTACGGGGTTGATGGCATAAGAGCCGCTAAACACACCGCTCACCTTCTTGTCGATGAGCCGCTCGCGCTCGGTCTTGTGCTTCACCTCGCTGATGTAGGCCTCCACAGCCGCCTTTTGGGCTGCCGCGGTCACTTGGTCAACATATTCGCTTTCGGGGGCAAGCACCATAAAGGTGACACCAAAAATTGTGTCGGCGCGGGTGGTGAATATAAGCAGATTAATGTCGCTATCCTTCACCTTGAAGTTCATTTCAGCGCCCTCGCTGTAGCCAATCCAGTTGCGCTGCGTCTCCTTGATGGAGTCTGACCAGTCAACTGTGTCGAGGTCGCGCAGCAGGCGGCCGGCATACGCGCTCACGCGCAGGCACCACTGGCTCATCATTTTTTGCACCACGGGGTAGCCGCCGCGCACGCTCACTCCCTCGCTCACCTCATCGTTGGCAAGCACTGTGCCAAGTTCGGCACACCAGTTAACCATGGTGTTGCCGCGATAGGCAATGCGGAAGTCCATAAGCACATCGTTTTTCTCCACCTTGCTCATGGCTTTCCACTCCTGGGCGGTGAAACTCACCTTGGCCGTGGTGTAGGCGTTGCAGCCCTCAGTGCCGTTTTTCTCAAATTGCTCCACAAGTTCGCTTATGGGTCGCGCCTTGTCGAGGGCGGTGTTGTAGTAGCTCTTGAACATCTTCAGGAATGCCCACTGAGTCCACTTGTAGTATTTAGGGTCGCAGGTGCGCACCTCACGGTTCCAGTCGTAGCAGAAACCTATCTTGTCGAGCTGTTCGCGATAGCGGCTTATGTTTTTCTTTGTTGTCACCTCGGGGTGCTGGCCCGTTTGGATGGCATACTGCTCGGCTGGCAGGCCATAGGCGTCATAGCCCATGGGATGAAGCACGTTGAAGCCGCGCAGGCGCTTGTAGCGCGCAAATATGTCGCTGGCAATGTAGCCCAGCGGGTGCCCCACATGCAGCCCCGCACCCGAGGGGTAGGGAAACATGTCGAGAACGTAGTATTTGGGTTTGTCTTTGTTTATTTCGGTCTGATAGGTGTGGTGCTCCTTCCAGTAGGCCTGCCACTTTTGCTCTATCTCTTTATATTTATATTCCATATTATATATAGATTTTATTAAGTAGTTCGTATTTATTTAATTAGGCCAAGGCTCTTTGAAATTTCCAGCATGCGCTCAATGGGCTTCACCGCCTTTTTCGAAACCTCAGGGTCTACCAATATTTCAGGGGCCATATATTTGAGCGAATTATATAGTTTTTCGAGCGTCACAAGCTTCATGAATGCGCACTCGTTGCAGGCACACTTTCCGTCGTCGGGCGGAGCGGGAATGAAAGTTTTGTCGGGGCACTGCCTGCGCATCTCATACAGTATGCCGCTCTCGGTGCACACAATAAACTCACTGCACTCGCTGGCCTTGGCATAGTTGAGCAGGCCTTGTGTGCTGCCTATCTTGTCGGCCACGAGGCGAATCGGCTTTGGGCACTCGGGGTGAACAAGAATTTTGGCGGCTGGATACTGGCGCTTAAGGTCCATTATCTTCTCGAGCGAGAATTTCTCGTGCACGCTGCAAGCGCCGTCCCACACCTTCATGTGGCGGCCTGTGAGGCTGTTGATGTAGTTGCCCAAGTTGCGGTCGGGGCCGAATATTATTTTTTCATCTTTAGGGAAACTCTCCACAATTTGGCGCGCGTTGCTTGAAGTGACGATCACATCGGTCATAGCCTTGACTGCCGCGCTGGTGTTGGCGTAGCTTATCACGGTGTATCCAGGGTTCTTGTCGAGGTAGGCCTTGAACTCGTCGGCCGGACAGCTGTCGGCCAGCGAGCAGCCCGCGCTCAGGTCGGGCACAATCACCTTTTTGTCGGGACAAAGGATCTTCGCCGTCTCGCCCATGAAGTGGACGCCGCACAGCACTATCACATCGGCCTCGGTCTTGGCGGCAAGCTGCGCAAGGGCCAGACTGTCGCCAATGTAGTCGGCTATTTCCTGAATTTCATCGCGCTGGTAGAAGTGAGCCATTATCACGGCATTCCGCTCGCGCTTGAGCCGCAGTATCTCCTGCCTCAAGTCTATCCCCTCGGGAATTGGAGCGTCAACGTATCCTTTTTCAACATTCATATAGTATATGTTTTTTATTTTATTTCTTAAAAATCTCTTTTTATGCTGATAATAATGAATGGTTGATAACTTCAATAACTTTTTGCCTAATCTCTTGCTTTTTAAGTTGTTTTATTGGCACCTTATGGTTGTAACCAATATATTCACAACCTTTGCTTTTGATTTATAGCCTATTGCACACTTTATTAACAGCCTGTGGACAATGTGCAAAGTTAATAATTTTACGGCTCACTGCCTATTAAAAACTGATGAAAACCATGTTGAAACGCCAATAAAAGATAAATGTTAACTTATTTGGTTTTTAGCGCAATGCCGTTACGGCACTTTGTTTTGCAATATCCAAATTTATCGCTCTTTTTTTGTGAATTATTTGTTCAGCAGTTTTAACACGGTTATCAACAAGTTGTGAATAGTGCTTTTTATCACTATATTTGTATAGCAAAAACAATTACTGGCAATGAAGAAGAAGTCAATGATCGATCTGCATCGCATCGATGCAGAGGAGTTTAAGCATGTGAGTAAAATACCGCTTGTGGTGGTGCTCGACAATGTGCGCAGCGAGATGAACGTGGGCTCAGTGTTTCGCACAGCCGATGCCTTTGTGGTCGAGGAAATAGCGCTGTGCGGCATCACCGCAGTGCCTCCCATGCCCGAGATTCACAAGACGGCGCTTGGCGCCGAGGACTCCGTGGCGTGGACTCACTACGCGTCGGCCATTGATGCTGTGCAGGATTTGCGTTGCAAAGGTTATAAAATATTGGCTGTGGAGCAAGTGCATGGCAGCACAAGTCTTGAACAATTTGTTGTTGACCCTTGTGCAAAATATGCCGTGGTGCTTGGCAATGAGGTGAAGGGTGTGAGCCAGGAGGTGGTTGACGCCAGTGATGTGTGCCTCGAAATTCCGCAGTGCGGCACCAAGCATTCGCTCAACATTGCCAACACTGCCGCCATAGTGATGTGGCAAATGTTCAGCAAGATGCGTCTGGGTTGTTGATAACCCTGTTGATTATGCTACTAATATACAGTAATTAAGTATTTTAGCATTGTTAATAAACATGTTGATAAAGACATTAAATGGAATCTATCCGCGAAATATATAAAATAGGTCATGGCCCGTCGAGCAGCCACACCATGGGACCGCGGTTTGCTGCCGAGCGGTTTTTGAAACGCATAGCGGGCAGCGATGTGGAAAAGTTTGAGGTAACACTCTACGGCTCGCTGGCAGCCACGGGCAAGGGACACCTTACCGATGTGGCCATACTCGATATAATGAACTCCGTGGCGCCCACCACCATTGAGTGGCGTCCCGACGTGTTTCTTAAGTTTCACCCCAACGGCATGAAGTTTAAGGCCATTGGCAATGGCGGTGAAACCATCGATGAGTGGACGGTGT
>CALBLR010000273.1 GCA_937896015.1 uncultured Prevotellaceae bacterium
GCTTGCCGGCCTTGTGGAAGGCACTGGACACCGATTGCAGCATGTGCCGCTCGGCGGCGGTGAGGCAGAAGTTGCCGTTGATGTCGCGGTCGGCGAACTCGCCACTGATGCGGCCAATGGTCACCACGGCGGCGTCGCAGTCGCGGGCGGCGCGCTTCAGGGCCGAGCCCTCAAGCGGCATCTCGGCTATGTGGCGCGGGGGTATGGCCTTCGAGTATTTTCCTTTGTACACCGGCAGCTGGGCCTTGGCCTGCGGGATATAGGCCTCGTAGGCCGAACGCAGGCCGGCGTCGAGCGCAAAGCCTGCGTCGGCGAGTCCCTGGGCGAGGTCGACCACATAGGCGTGGTTCACATTGCCGGCGCCGGTGCCTCCGGCCGTGAAGTCGTAGCTGGCGCAGCCGAAGGCGGCAAGACGCTTCACGCCACTGGCCAGGGGCAGCGTGGCGCGCTCGTTTTTCAGCAGCACCATGCCCTCGGTGGCAGCATGGCGGGCAACCTGGGCATCGGCCTTGAGGTCGGGAGCGTTGTCGGCCACATAGCCGGCAAAGCGCGGAGTGCGCTCCACATATTGCAGCACGTGCTCCACATTGCGGTCGAGGGCCTCCATGGGCAGCGCGCCGCTGGCCACGGCGCGCTGCAGCTGCTCGCGCTGCAGCAGGTTG
The DNA here is from genome assembly GCA_937896015.1 of uncultured Prevotellaceae bacterium. GTDB lineage: Bacteria > Bacteroidota > Bacteroidia > Bacteroidales > Muribaculaceae > Sodaliphilus. The sequence continues at coordinate 663 of CALBLR010000273.1, forward strand.
CCCGGCATAAGCAGGTCGTTGCCGGCCAGCAGCTGGGCGGTGGCGCTGATGCCGCCGTGCCAGTCGCTCATCACCATGCCGCGGTAGCCCCACTCGCCGCGCAGAATGCCGTCGATGAGGTCGGCGCGCTCGCTGGCCATGGTGCCGTTGATTTTGTTGTATGACGTCATCACCGTGAGCGGGCGGGCCTTCTTCACCACTATTTCAAACGGCTTGAGGTAGATTTCGCGGAAGGTGCGCGGCGTGCCCACCACGTTGTTGCGCACTCGGTTGGTCTCCTGATTGTTGAGGGCAAAGTGCTTGAGCGATGTGCCCACGCCCGCGCCTTGAATGCCGCTGACCATGGCGGTGCACACGAGGCCCGAAAGCAGAGGGTCTTCGCTGTAGTACTCAAAGTTGCGTCCACACAGCGGATTGCGCTGTATGTTGGTGGCAGGGGACAGCAGCACATCCACGCCATAGTGGCGCACCTCGCTGCCCATGGCCGCG
>CALBLR010000274.1 GCA_937896015.1 uncultured Prevotellaceae bacterium
GGTATGCCGTATCTAACTAATAAGCCGCTGTAAATCAACTGTTACGCTAAAAAAATCCGTACAAATCTGTGGGAACTTTCCCAAAAAATCAGAATCTGTGGAAGAGGTAAAAACAAATCTTTATGTCGAAAAAAACGAAACGCCCGTCACGTGTCGTTGAAAGCCACTATGGTGACAAATAAATCAGCTGTGCGACTGCTCGAACTTTAGCAGCCACTGCTTGGCGGCAAGACCGCCGGCATAGCCAGTGAGTGAGCCGTCGCTGCCTATCACACGGTGGCAAGGCACCACTATCGACACAGGGTTTTGCCCAATGGCTGCGGCCACGGGTCGCGATTTAGAGGGCTCGCCAATGGCAGTGGCCACATCCTTGTACGATGCCGTTGTGCCATAGGCAATGGCATCGAGCGCATGCCACACCTTCGTTTGAAATTCAGTGCCAGCCATGTGCAGCGGCAGTTGGAACTCACGCCGCTGCCCTGCGAAGTATTCATTCAGCTGGGTTAAGCACTGCCTTAACAGCGGGGTGGGGCAGGCCTCGGCCGTCAACCCCAAACGCTTCTCAACAGCGGCCAGCGTGTGGCTGCAATTGTAGGCAATGGCTGCTATGCCGCCGGTGACTGCGGCAATGGTGATGCGCCCCACAGGCGTGTCGGCCTCCATGCTGCACAGCCGTCCGTCGGTCACAGGCCTAAGCCCCATTTCATCGGCTTTGGCCAGCATCAGCTCATAGGCCTGGGCGTAGTTGTTGCCAATCACCCCGTCAAGTATGGCGTCTTTTATGGCGTCTTTTATCTTTCCCACAGGCATCGACGGGGCCAACCCGAACGTGTCCATTATCTCCTGGCCGTCGATGGGCGGCTGGAAGTTGCGCACGCGGTCTTTCTCCTCAATGTCCACCAACTTTTGCTTCACCAGTTCAAAGTTGTCGTGGAAGCGGCGCACCTTTTCCTGGTTTTTCGATGTGATGTCGGCGTTGCACAGCGTCATCAAGTCATCGATGTCGTCGCCGGCGTCAAACAGCAGCCGCCTCACTGCCGAGTCGGTCACCGTGTCCTCCACCAGCGCAATGGGGCGCATGTGCAGCCCCACAAGCTTTTTCACATATTTCATGTGCTCGTTCAGCGGCAGGCGCATGCGGCCGAATATTTTGGGCACCATTTTCTCGCCAATAAAGTTGTGGTTGCGGAAGGTCCAGCCCTGCACGTCGTCCCATGCCTTGGTGGCGGGCTTGCCAATGTCGTGCATCACCGCAGCCCAGCGCAGCCACTCGTTTTGGCTCTCAGCTGCCACATTGTCGAGCACCTGCATGGTGTGCAGAAAGTTGTCCTTATGCCCGCGGCCGTGCGAGGTGTCAACGCCGCGCAGAGCCGCCAGCTCGGGAAATATAAGCTCCAGCAGTCCACACTCGTTCAGCAGTTTGAAGCCGCGCGAGGGCTTGTCGCTGCGCACTATCTTCATCAGTTCCACGGCTATGCGCTCTTTGGTGATGATTTTTATGCGCTTGCAGTTGCGCTTTATGGCTTCAAGGGTGTCGGGATAGATGTCGAAGCCAAGCTGTGTGGCAAATCTCACGGCGCGCATCATGCGCAGCGGGTCGTCGCTGAATGTGATGTCGGGGTCGAGCGGGGTGCGTATTATGCGCCGCTGCAGGTCGCCCACGCCGTCAAACGGGTCGAGCAGCCGCCCAAACGATGCACTGTTGAGCGAAATGGCCATGGCGTTGATGGTGAAGTCGCGGCGCTTCTGGTCGTCGTCGAGTGTGCCGTCTTCCACCACGGGATTGCGGCTGTCGCTCTTGTAGCTTTCGCGCCGCGCGCCCACAAACTCCAGTTCCAGCCCGTGGGCCTTCACCTGCGCAGTGCCGTAGGTCTTGAACACTGCCAGCGAGCAGCGCTTGCGGCCAATCTTGGCCGCCACGGCCTTGGCCACCTCAATGCCGCTGCCCACGGTCACAAAGTCGATGTCGGTGGACTTGCGGTGCAGCAGCAGGTCGCGCACGTAGCCGCCCACCACATAGCATTCGCGGCCCATGTCATCGGCAGTGCCGCCTATCAGGTGAAACACGGGCTTGTCCACGTGCTGCTTTATATCGGAGTAATCTATTTCCATCAGATGAGTGTAGGGTGTGTGTAAACAATGGTGCAAAGTTACAGCATTTGCCGCCAACTCGCAAAAATGTGCTCCTTGCCAGCAGTTTTTAGGCCGTTTAAAGCCCCTACGGTGTTCTGATTGGGATGCAAAATGTTCAATAACGCCGCAAAGCATTGCGCGTAATTAAACTGTGCATATCTTTGTATAATTAAATGCTATCTTAGCAATAGTACCAAACAAGCGCTAACATTCATATCGTAAACACATAACGAATAAAAAAACACTAAACTGAGATGAAAAAATTTTTTGCACTTGTAGCTGCAGCGCTCCTATGCGCAGGCTCAGCCACAGCAGCCAATCCCACGTTCGGCCTTAAGGCTGGTTTCGACTTGACCAACTTTTGGGGCAACGACCTGCCTCACGGCATGAAGCCCGGTTATCAGGCCGGTGCGTTCCTTGAATACCGCTTTGCCAATTCACCTATTGCCATTGCACCCGAAATCGTGTTTGCCGCGCAGGGTGGCAAGTTTAGTGTTGATGAGGATGCCGATTTGAGTATTTCCACCAAAGCCGACCTTACTTTTAACACCAACTACATCAACATTCCTGTGATGCTGAAATACTACGTGACGCCCAGCTTCAGTATCGACTTCGGCCCGCAACTTGGCTTCAATGTCTACAGCAAAGCCACTGCTACTGCCGGCAACTCTTCGACCTCAGCCTCGGTTACCATAGATATGGGCGAAGACACAAACTCAGTAGATTTCGCACTTGGCCTTGGTGGCACCTACAATATCACCAGCAACGCCTTTTTGCAGGCACGCTACACGATGGGTGTGACGCACGCCTTTAATGATGGTGTGGATGCGCAGAATGGCAACATTCAGATAGCTTTCGGTTATCGTTTCTGACGCATAATTCACAACTTATAAACGCAAACAGAAGACTGCACTCAGTTGATGGGTGCAGCCTTATTTTATATTGTACGTAATAGTCTGTCGGCCTCAATGGCCATATCGCAACGTTAGTGCCCTTGTTCTGGAACTGTGGATTTCAAAGGCTATCGCTTCTCACGGCATAAACGCCTGTTGCAACTCTTGAATCGGCGACATTTTTGGCCGTTTGATGCCTCTATGGTGTTCTGATTGGGATGCAAAATGTTCAATAACGCCGCAAAGCATTGCGCGTAATTAAACTGTGCATATCTTTGTGCGTCAAATGATGGCTTTGCGGCCGGAATGGGCATTTATGCAGCATTGCCGGCCACAGCAGGGCTTATTGCAATAAAATTGCAGTAGAAGTTGATATTTATATTGTAAACACTAACTAATAAAAACGATTAGACAGAGATGAAAAAGATTTTTGCACTAATTGCCGCCGCGCTTGTATGCGCCGGCTCGGCTACAGCCGCCAACCCTACGTTTGGCATCAAGGCTGGTTTTGACATGACCAACTTTTGGGGCGAGGACATGCCTCACGGCATGAAGCCCAGCTATCAGGCAGGTGTGTTCCTTGAATACCGCTTCGCCAACGCGCCTATTGCCATTGCGCCCGAAATCGTGTTTGCCGCACAGGGCGGCAAGTTTAATGTTGGCGAGGAAACCGGCCTGAGTTTCGCCAAAAACGCCGACGTCACTTTTAACACCAACTACATCAACATTCCTGTGATGCTGAAATACTATGTGACACCCAGCTTCAGCATCGACTTCGGCCCCCAACTTGGCATCAACGTCTACAGCAAGGCTACCGCCACTGCCGGCAACGCATCGGCCACTGTCGACATGGGTGACGTTACAAACTCGGTTGACTTTGCCCTGGGCCTTGGCGGCACCTACAACATCACCCGCAACGCCTTTTTGCAAGCTCGTTACACCATGGGCATGACCCACGTGCTTAAAAACGACGTTGATGCGCAGAATGGCAACATCCAGATAGCATTCGGCTACCGCTTCTAACGCACGTGCACTACATTGATTATACGCACCAGAAGGTAGAGGGCGGCACTCATCAAGTTGAGTGCCGCCCTCTATGCTTTGTGTCGTGTGCGGTGGTTCAGTCGGCCACAAGGGCCATGCCGCGGCGCAGTGCGTCCTCGTTCTGCGGCAGCAGATTCCAGTGGCGCTCTGGCAGAGTCTTTTTCAGCGCTTTCAGCACGCTTTCGATTGTCACCACGGGCTTGATCTTCAGCAGCGCGCCCAGCACAATCATGTTGTAGCTCTTGGCGCTCTTCAGCGAGAACGATGCCTCCATGGCATCGACGCGATACACCTTTATGTCGGTGCGCTTGGGAGGGGTGTGAATGCCGTAGCTGTCATAAATGAGCACGCCGCCGGGCTTCACCTTGCTCTCAAAGCGGTCGAGGCTCTGCTGGTTGAGCACCACCACCGTGTCGAACGCGTTGAGAATGGGCGAGCTTATGCGCTCGTCGCTCAATATCACTGTCACATTGGCAGTGCCGCCTCGCTGCTCGGGGCCGTACGACGGCATCCAGGTCACCTCTTTGTCTTCCATAAGGCCCGAGTAGGCAAGAATTTTGCCCATCGACAGCACTCCCTGACCTCCGAATCCGGCTATAATAATCTCTTCTTTCATTGCTCTGTGATAGTTATTGTTTAGATACCAATCATTCGTTCTTGAGGTCGCCCAGGGGGTACTTCTTGAACATGTTGTCTTCCATCCATTTGTTGGCCTGCTCGGGTGTGAGTTTCCAGCCCGAGTTGCAGGTGCTCACCACCTCAACCACCGACGTGCCCTTGCCAGCCATGCTGTTTTCAAATGCCTTGCGTATTGCTGCCTTGGCCTTGCGCACGGCGGCCGGCGTCTGTACGCTTTGGCGTGTCACATAGCAAGTGCCGTCGAGCTGTGCCAGCAGCGGCGAAATCGACAGCGGATAGCCGTTCAGGTCCACGCGGCGGCCATATGGGCAGGTGGCCGTCTTCTGGCCCAGCAGCGTGGTGGGCGCCATCTGTCCGCCCGTCATGCCGTAGATGGCATTGTTGATGAAGATGATGGCAATGTTCTCGCC
>CALBLR010000275.1 GCA_937896015.1 uncultured Prevotellaceae bacterium
ATCATGCCCATGAAGGGGGGCAGATGGGTGATGGTCTTAAACACCGGCACAAACAGCAGCGCCAGCACACCGATGATGAGCATGGCTTTGCTCAAGTTGGGATACTTGGCGGCCAGCGGCGACACGGTGGCATTTGACTTCATGGCCACGTGGTCGAAGTGGTTGTCTTTGATGAAGCGTGTGGCAATGAGCAGCGGCACTATCACCGACACAAGGCTGGGAATGAGCAGGTTGAGGATGAGGCTGCCCGAAGTCACCTTGTCGTCCATCCAAAGCATGATGGTGGTCACATCGCCAATGGGCGACCATGCGCCACCGCTGTTGGCTGCAAGCACTATCACGCTGGCAAAGAGCCACCGTTCCTTTTGGTCGGTGAGCAGGCGGCGCAGCATCATCACCATTATTATGGTGGTGGTCATGTTGTCGAGCACGGCCGACATGAAGAATGTGAACAGGGCAAGAATCCACATCAGCTCCTTCTTGCTTTTGGCATGAATGTGCTGAGTGATGAAGTTGAAACCTCCGTAGCGGTCTATATGCTCCACAATGGTCATTGCGCCTATCAGGAATATGAGCACCTCGCACGTGTCGCCCAGCAGCACCATCATGTCGTGGTCAAGGTTGGGGTCGCCGGCCATAGTAACGTACACAGTCCACAGCACGCCACACATTATCAGGGCGAAGGTAGACTTGTTGATTTTCAGCGTGTGCTCGCATGCAATCAGCAAATAGCCGATCACAAAGATTACTATCATTGCTGTGATCATCTCTAAAAATAATAATTTAAGATTTTGTCAATTAATGGTTTATATTAAAATTGTAACTAATAAGAATACACTTATATATCTCATATATCGCAGCAGCGGTGCCGCCCTGGCGGTAACAATCGAGGGGACGGCAGCGCCATTGTGCGCCCACCCCTATCGCAGGCGCTCGCTGCTGCTGAGCAGCTTCTTGTCGTGCCGGATGCCGCGGTAGGCCAAAATCTGCATGACTATGGCCAGCACAGGCAGCGCATTGTAGAGAGTGAAACTCACCGAGCCAACCCCGGCCTTACCGCGCAGAGTGAGTGCGAGAATCACCGAGATGAGCAGCAAAGTGGCTGTGAGAGCGGCATTTATGGAGCAAAGCCTCATTTGCTGCTTTAGGTTTTTGAATTTGAATATTGTGATGAGTGAGAGCAGCACCGTAAGCGCACACACGGTTGACATAAGCAAGTCGGGGTGCGTGGCGCCGGCCACGCCCGTGTTGAGCACGCTTATAGCATACTCTGGGCCGCCCGGCTGGATAATCACCGACGGGCAAAATGCAAACACCACCATAAGCACGGTGGCGATGAGCAGATACAGGGTCTGCAACCTTTGTATTACCATTTTTTGTCTTTTTGTTTTTTAGCGGTTACATCAATCATATTTTAACTGTTACAAAAGTAACCAAATAATTTGTTTTGGCCGCTTATTTGGCCGTCTAAATGATTATATTTAATTAATTTTGCACTATAGTTGCACACACTAAAATGGACATAGCAGAAATCAAAAGACAACGACACGACATAGCGCGGCTGCTGCAGTCGCACCGCCTGGCCGAGGCCCTGACAGCGCTTCACCGGCTGGTGGAGATGGTGGCCAAAGGCGAGCTGATTGACGAGTGGAACCGCATAGCCACCACCTACAAGTATATG
>CALBLR010000276.1 GCA_937896015.1 uncultured Prevotellaceae bacterium
AATTTTGTACCCTATGCAGACCAAATCACCCATATTGGAACTTAGCCGGCAGCGTGCGCTGCTGCAAGCCGAATACAAAGCCGAGCGCGACGAGTTTCGCCGCCAGACCGAGGCCGTGGGCATCGAGCGCAAGGTGAGGCGCGGCGACTGCTGGTGGCCTGTGGAGGTGGGCCGCAGCCGCTATAATTCGCTCAACGACCTTGTGGTGGAGCTTTCGCGCACGGCCGATGACGTGGAGACCGAGCACAACTTTGAGTATGGCCGCCCCGTGATGTTTTTCAGAGTCATGCCCGACGGCACAATCAGCTACTACAAGTTTGGCGGCACGGTGAGCTATGTGCGCGAAGGCACCATGGTGGTGAGTGTGCCCGACCAGTCGTGCGTGGGGCAGCTGCGCTCGGATGCCCAGGTGGGTGTGCAGCTGTCGTTCGACGAAACCACCCACCGCCTCATGCTTGCCGCAATCGACCGTGTGATGGCTGCCAAGGGCAACCGCCTGGCGGCCCTGCGCGACGCCTTCTACACACCTAATGCCGCCGCCAGCCCCACCGAGGTGAGCCGTGTGAGCCTGCCGTGGCTCAACACGGCGCAGGAGGCGGCGGTCAACCGTGTGCTTGGCTCGCCCGATGTGGCCATAGTGCACGGCCCTCCGGGCACGGGCAAGACCACAACCCTTGTTGAGGCCATCTGCGAGACTCTGCGGCGCGAAAACCAGGTGCTGGTGTGCGCGCAGAGCAACATGGCCGTTGACTGGATAAGCGAGCGGCTGGTGGACCGCGGCGTGGACGTGCTGCGCATAGGCAACCCCACGCGCGTCACCGACAAGATGCTGTCGTTCACCTACGAGCGCCGCTTTGAGGCCCACGAACTGTATCCCGCCCTGTGGGCCGCGCGCAAGGCGGCGCGCCAGATGCGGCAAAGCGGCAAGCGGCACTCCGACGACTGGCATCGCAAGCTCGACAAGCTGCGCCAGCGCGCCACCGAGCTCGAGCTGACCATCAACAACGACCTGCTGGGCAGCGCGCGCGTCATAGCCTGCACGCTGGCCGGCAGCGCCAACCGCGTGATCGACGGCATGACGTTTGGCACACTGTTTGTCGACGAGGCCGCTCAGGCCCTTGAGGCGGCGTGCTGGATAGCCATTGCCAAGGCGCGCCGCGTGGTGCTGGCCGGCGACCACTGCCAGCTGCCGCCCACGGTGAAGAGCGTGGAGGCCATGCGCGGCGGCCTGGGCGTGACGCTGATGGAGCGCATAGCCGCCACCAACCCCCACACGGTGACCATGCTCAACGTGCAGTATCGCATGAACGAGGCCATAATGCACTTCTCGAGCCAGTGGTTCTATGGCGGCAAGGTGCAGTCGGCCCCCGAGGTGCGCCACCGCGGCATCCTCGACTTCGACACCCCCATCACGTGGATCGACACCGCCCAGCTGTGTCCCGATGGCCAGGAGCAGACGTCGGGCGACGGCTTCGGTCGCATCAACCGCCCCGAGGCCAGGCTCACCATAGCCGCTCTTGAGCTGTATTTCGAGCGCATAGGCATGCAGCGGCTGGTGGACGAGCGCATTGATGTGGGCATAATATCGCCCTACCGAGCCCAGGTGCAGTATCTGCGCTCGCTGGTGCGCCGCAGTGCCGAGCTGCGTCCGCTGGCCCAGGCGGTGAGCGTCAACACCGTCGACGGCTTTCAGGGGCAGGAGCGCGATGTGGTGGTGATTAGCCTGGTGCGTGCCAACGACCGCGGCCAGATAGGCTTCTTGCGCGACCTGCGCCGCATGAATGTGGCCATCACCCGCGCCCGCATGAAGCTGATAATTCTGGGCGATGTGGCCACACTCACTCGCCACCCGTTCTATAAAAAACTGCACGACTATGTGCTGAGTCTGGCGCCGCAGCCGGCCTGATGGCCGCACCAAAAGCTGCAAAAGCGCACAAAATGTGCGAAAATCGTTGATTATTAGCGAGAATGTTACTAACTTTGCGGTGATTTTAACTTAATAAAGTTGGGAAAATTGGCTTCATTTAAGTTACCACTGCGCAGCTTAACGTTTGGTACTAAGGAATTTAGCTACCAGTTGAGCGAGGATTTCTTCAACGAAACCGGGGCATCTGAAGTGCGTCGGGCAAACGTTGCGGCCACACTCAAAGTGGTGCATGAGCACGAGGGCATCTATGAGCTGCACTTTGCGTTCAAGGGCGAGTTGCAGATTCCATGTGACCGCTGCCTCGACCTTATGCCGCTTGAAGTCGACACCACCTGGCAGATAAGGGTTAAATACGGTCCGCGCTATGACGACAGCTGCGACGACGTGCTCATGGTGCCCGAAAACTGGCGCGAGCTCGACCTGCAGCCGCTGATGCGCGACACGGTGCTGCTCACAATACCCATCAAGCACGTCCACCCCGAGGGCGGATGCAACGAGCAGATGATGGCGCAGCTTAGCAGCCACGCGGCCATCGACCTGAGCGACGATGACGACTACATGCGCCAGGCCGGAGGCGGCGATGAAGACAACGACGACAACAATGCCGACAGGGGCACCGACCCGCGCTGGGACGCCCTGAAGCAACTATTAGATAAGAATTAAAAAAAAGTAATAAGAAAATGGCACATCCTAAACGTAGACAATCAAAGACACGCACAGCCAAGAGAAGAACTCACGACGTGGCTGTAGCTCCAACAATCGTACCCTGCACCAACTGCGGCGCATGGCATGTGTACCACACAGTATGCCCCGAGTGCGGCTACTATCGTGGCAAGAAGGTAATGGGTGAAGAGGCAGCAGTGTAACACACAGGGCACAGCTTCCGCTTTTCACATCGCTAAAACACACACGTTTTTTAGTAATGCATATCCTTGGATGGGGCCGTAGGCCCGCACGCAGGGCCGCAGTTTCAGCAACGGCGGCGGCATGTGGCGTGCGGCGGGTTCTGTTTTAGGATATTCGTTGTTTATCAGAACTCAAGGAAAATTAAAATCATCCGTTACTATTATGCTTAACGCAAAAATCACAGGCATCGCATCTTACATCCCCGACGATGTGCTCACCAACGACGACTTGGCTAAGATAGTTGACACCAACGACGAGTGGATCACCACCCGCGTGGGCATCAAGACCCGCCACATCCTCAAGAAGGACGTGGGCTCGTCGTATATGGGCATCAAGGCTGTGAACAAGCTGCTCAGCGACACCAACACCAAGCCCGAAGAGGTGGACTTGCTCATCTGCGCCACCTCAAACCCCGACTACCGCTTCCCGTCGACGGCTTCAATCATAATCCACCAGTGCGGCCTTGAGCCCCACTGCTATGGCTACGACATACAGGCCGCCTGCGCGGGCTTCATCGTGGCGTCGTACGACGCCAACGCCTACATAAAGTCGGGCCTCTACAAGAAGGTGGTGGTGGTGTGCGCCGAGAAGATGTCGAGCATGACCAACTATGAGGACCGCTCAACCTGCCCCCTGTTTGGCGACGGAGCGGCAGCAGTGCTGCTCGAGCCCACCGAGGACGCCGGCGTGGGTATCCAAGACGGCATATTCCATGTGGACGGCAGCGGCCTTGAGCACCTCATCTACAAGGCTGGCGGCTCGGCCCATCCGGCATCGCACGCCACCATCGACGCCCGCGAGCACTATGTGTATCAGGAGGGCCGCGCAGTGTATAAGCACGCTGTGATGGACATGCTCACCTCGTCGAAAGACGTGATGGACCGCAACGGCCTCACCTGCGACGACATCCAGTGGTTCATTCCCCACCAGGCCAATCTGCGCATCATCGAGGCTGTGGGCTCGCGCCTTGGCATCGACCCGCAGAAGGTGCTGGTCAACATCGAGCACACCGGCAACACCAGTGCCGCCTCAATCCCCTTGTGCATGGACGAGTTCAAGCACAAGTTTAAGAAGGGCGACAAGATTGTGCTCACGGCATTCGGCGCAGGTTTCACTTGGGGTGCCGAATACCTGATTTGGGGCTGATGCTGCGGCAGCCTGAGTGCTGCCTACAAAACGATATTTCTTTCAAGGGCAAGAAATGCAACGACTGGCCTGCGGCGCACCCATGGCGCGCCATGCGGACCGCAACATAGTGGGTGCGTTTCTTGCCCTTGTCGGCCCGAGGGCCGGCACAGAGCGATTTTCTAAAACTGACAATTCTCTAACAGCAAGCAAAAAAGTGGACAACGAGAACAAAAAGAAGCATAGGGCCGGATTTGTGAACATAGTGGGCAACCCCAACGTGGGCAAGTCCACGCTCAGCAATCTGCTGGTGGGCGAGCGGCTGTCGATAATCACCAGCAAGGCGCAGACCACGCGCCACCGAATAATGGGCATTGTCAACGGCGACGACTACCAGATAGTGTTCAGCGACACCCCTGGCGTGCTCAAGCCCAAGTTCAAGTTGCAGGAGAGCATGCTCGACTTCTCCACCGGCGCCCTTGTCGACGCCGATGTGCTGCTGTATGTGACCGATGTGGTGGAGTCGCCCACCAAAAACAAGGACTTCCTCGACCGCGTGGCGCGCGAAAAGGTGCCTGTGCTGCTGGTGATAAACAAAATCGACCTGCTGAAGGGGCAAAGCGACCTTGAAGCCAAAATCGACGAGTGGAAGCAGCTGCTGCCGCAGGCCGAGGTGTGGCCCACAAGCGCGCTGGCCAAGTTCAATGTGGACAACCTGAAGCGGCGCATCATCGAGCTGCTGCCCGAAAATCCGCCCTACTTCGGCAAAGACGCGCTCACCGACCGCAGCTCGCGCTTCTTCGTGACCGAAATCGTGCGCGAGAAGATATTGCTTGAATACGACAAGGAGGTGCCGTATTCCACCCAGGTGATTGTGGAGAAGTTCGACGAGACCGACACCTCAATCCACATCATGGCGGTGATATATGTGGAGCGCGACAGCCAGAAGGGCATCATCATAGGCCGCGGTGGCTCCAAGCTGAAGCGGCTGGGAATTGACGCCCGCAAAGAGATTGAGAAGTTTTTTGAGAAGCATGTGTATTTGCAGCTGTTTGTGAAGGTGGAGAAGGACTGGCGCAACCAGGAGTCTAAACTCCGCCAGTTTGGCTACATCGAGTAGTGGGACCGCGCTTGGAATGCACATAAAGTAACTAACCTAAACGCATAGCACATAGTAAGATATACAATATGGGAAGATTAGTAGCAATAGTGGGACGCCCCAATGTGGGCAAGTCAACCCTGTTCAACAGGCTCACGCAGACGCGCGCCGCCATAGTCAACGACACCAGCGGCACCACGCGCGACCGCCAGTATGGCAAAATGGACTGGAATGGCATGGAGATGTCGGTGGTCGACACCGGCGGCTGGGTGGTGAACAGCGAAGACATTTTCGAGGAGGAAATCAACAAGCAGGTGCATTTGGCCATCGAGGAGGCCGATGTGATAATTTTTGTGGTCGACATTAAAAACGGCGTCACCGACCTCGACGACCATGTGGCCCAAATCCTGCGCAGCAGCAACAAGCCCGTGATTGTGGCCACCAACAAGGCCGACAACAACGAGGGCATCTATGCCGACGCCGAGTTCTATTCGCTTGGCCTCGGCACTCCTGTGTCGATTTCGGCCATCAACGGCGGCGGCACAGGCGATCTGCTCGACGAGGTGGTGCGCCTCATGCCCGAGAAGGCCGACGACGAGCACGAGGCCGACATTCCCCGCTTTGCCATTGTGGGCCGCCCGAATGCCGGCAAGTCGTCGCTCATCAACTCGCTTATGAACGAGGAGCGCAACATTGTCACCAACATTGCCGGCACCACGCGCGACAGCATATATTCGCGCTACAACAAGTTTGGCTTCGACTTCTATCTGGTCGACACTGCCGGCATACGCAAGAAGAACAAGGTGAACGAGGACATAGAATACTACTCTGTGCTGCGCAGCATCCGCGCCATCGAAAACGCCGACGTGTGCATCCTGCTCATCGACGCCACCCGCGGCATTGAGTCGCAGGACGTGAACATATTCTCCATCATACAAAAAAACCGCAAGGGACTCATAGTGCTTGTCAACAAGTGGGATGCCGCCCACGACAAGTCGCAGAAGTCTATCGACTATATGGAGGCCACCATACGCGAGCGCTTCGCCCCGTTCACCGACTTCCCCATTGTGTTTGGCTCGGCCCTCACCAAGCAGCGCATCCACAAGGTGCTGCAGCAGGCCATAGAGGTGTATGAAAACCGCAAGCGTGTGATTTCCACCGCTCAGCTCAACAACGCCATGCAGGAAATCATCGGTGCCCACGAGCCACCGGCCATCAAGGGCAAGTATGTGAAAATCAAGTATGTGACCATGCTTAAGGAGGCCCGCGTGCCGTCGTTTGTGTTCTTCTGCAACTTGCCGCAGTGGATCAAAGACCCCTACAAGCGCTATCTTGAGAACCAAATTCGCGAGCGTTGGGACTTCAGCGGCACGCCCATCAATCTCTTCTTCCGTCAAAAGTGATTTTACACCCTTGAACACCAATTAATTATAAAACTGATTCAAATATGAACTTCGTAGACAACTGCAACAAGATATTCGACTCCACAGTGGCCCTCTATCACCGCACCGATGATGTCGACGCCAAGGTGGCCAACCCCTATCCCGAAGGCTCGATCGAGGCCGACCTGTTTGTGAAAAACTGGATCGACACCGTGCAGTGGCACTTGGAGGATATAATCCGCGACCCGCAAATCGATCCCGTTGCCGCACTTGCACTCAAGCGCCGCATCGACAAGTCGAATCAGGACCGCACCGACCTGGTGGAGAAAATTGACACTTATTTCCGCAACCTCTATGCCGGTGTTAAGCCAGCGCCCGACGCTACCATCAACACCGAGAGCCCGGCTTGGGCCATCGACCGCCTGAGCATTCTGGCCCTGAAAATATACCACATGCGTGAAGAGGCCGAGCGCACCGACGCTTCGGCCGAGCATGTGGCCCGCTGCCGCGCCAAGCTGGCCGTGCTGCTTGAGCAGCGTACCGACCTGAGCACCGCCATAGCGCAGTTGCTCGACGACATTGCCGCAGGCCGCAAATACATGAAGGTGTACCGCCAGATGAAAATGTATAACGACCCCGACACCAACCCGGTGCTGTATGGCAAAAAATAACTGTGCAGCCAGTGGCCGCACGGTGCTGGTCACACGGTTTTCGGCTTTGGGCGATGTGGCCATTGCCGTGCCGGTGCTCTACCCGGTGTGCGTGGCCAATCCCGACGTGAGTTTTGTGATGCTCACGCGCAAGGGTGCGGCGGCTGGCGTTATGGTCAACTGCCCGCCAAACCTCACAGTGGTGGCGGCCGACGTCAAGGGCGAATACCGTGGCTTGCGCGGCATGTGGCGTCTGGCCCGACGCCTGCGCCGCGACTATGGCGTGACCGATGTGGCCGACCTGCACAGTGTGATGCGCTCGTGGACCATCGACCTGAGCATGGCGCTTCACGGCCGCCGCGTGGCGCGCCTGCGCAAGGGCCGCGCGCAGAAGCGCGCCCTCACCAGCGGCCGCCTCAGGTGCCAGTTGCCCACATCGCACCAGCGCTACCGCGCGGTGCTTTGCCGGCTTGGCCTCGGCATGCCGGCCGATGATTTCGTGTCGCTCTCACAATATGGGCCGCTGCCGCCTGGCGTGCTTGCCCGCGGCGAGAAGCCAAGCGGCATGCGGTGGATTGCCATAGCTCCGTTTTCGCAGCATCGGGGCAAGGTGTATCCGCTGCCGCTCATCACAAAGGTGATCGACGCCCTTGCGGCTATGCCCAACGTGCACCTGTTTCTCATGGGCGGAGGCGACAGTGAGCGCCGCGCGCTCGA
>CALBLR010000277.1 GCA_937896015.1 uncultured Prevotellaceae bacterium
TAGCCCCACATTATGGCGTCGGCCATGATTGAGGCCAAGTGGTGGCCGCCGTTCCAGTTGATGTGGGTATAGTCGAGGTTGGCCATGCGCGGACGGGCGTTGACCATGGCCACAATGCTGCCCTCGCCACCCATGGCCTCATAAAGGTTCCAAAATGCCACATGGCAGTCATAGGCCAGGCGCTGCTGCGTGTTGATGAGTCCCAGCACACCGCGCATGGTCTTCAGCGAGCCTCCGCTGCGCTCGGCGCGGTCGCTGCATCCCACCACAAGGAAGCCCGTGCGTGGCATCGCCGCCTTCATGCGGTCGATGATTTCCTTCATCTTGTTGTGGTAGTGCGTGTAGTTTGAGCCGCGCGATGTGGCCACGTTAAGGCCATACATCACCACCACCAGGTCGTAGTGGCGCGCAGCGTCGAAGTCGCTGAGCATCTTCGGGCTCACATTATACAGCTGGAAGCCGCTGGCCGACCTCAGCGAGTAGTTGTCGACCACTATGCCGCGGTCAGGGTCAAGGCTGACACCCAAATAGGCAACGCTGCCGCTTGTGCTGTTCACCGTCCACCGCACCCGTCCTATGCGGCCGCCGACCGTGGCCGATGCCACCGAACCAGAGGGGTTAATCGTCTGCTGTGGCTGCGGAACTCCGTTGACCTCGGCAGTGACGCTGGCCGAGCCAGAGCCCATGCAGTATAACGACGACTGCGCGCAAGTGTCGAGGCGGCTAAGGAAGTTGCGCACGCCCGACGCACTCACCCAAGCCCCGCTGCCGGCCATGAAGTAGTGGCCCGTGAGGTTGGCCCATTGCGGCGAATATCCGCTGGGATCGTTGCCATTGTGAGCCGTCCAGCCGCCAAACTGCTGCTGCACGCTGCGGCGGAAGCCGGCCACCTCGCTGCACATAGGCAAGTAGCCCACCCCCGAGCCGCCAAAGCGGCGCTGCAGCGCTTCGCGCAGGTCGCTGGTGAGTATGTCGCCCTCGATGTAGGAGTCGCCGAGCACGGCAATGCGCACGGTGCCCGGCGGCTTCGCGCGCGCGTGCTCCCGGTCGCGCAGGCCC
>CALBLR010000278.1 GCA_937896015.1 uncultured Prevotellaceae bacterium
TTGGTGGCTTTCTGCGGGTTGGCGGTGATTATGGCGCCTGTGTTGCTCACTTCGACGTATTTTGTAGGCTCGGAGGCGGCTGCAAATCCGGCTGTGTAGCCGGCAGTGCCGCTGTTGGTCACTGTGCCGCTGTTGGAGCAGTCCACAAACTCTGCGCCCTGTGCCACGTTGCTCACAAATCCTGCCGTGTAGTTCTGGCTGCCGCTTACGGCTGCCGCGTTGGCGCAGCGGGTGAAGCGTGCGGTGCCGAAGGCGTTGGCTGCAAAGCCGGCCGCGTTGGTGCGCGTGCTGGTCACGGCTATCTTGTTGGTGCAGTTCACCATGGTGCCGCGTGCTGCGCCCACAAATCCTGCCGTGTAGGTCTGGTCGGTGGCGATTTCGCCCTCAAGGGTGAGGTCGTGCACGGTGGCTTTCTCGCCCACTGTGGTGAATGCGCCTTCGTATGAGCTTGTGGGCTTGTAGCTTATGCCCTTCACCGTGTGGCCGCCGCCGTCGAAGTCGCCTTGCATGAAGTGCACCTTGTCGTAGCCGATTGGAACAAACTCAGTGCCTGTGAAGTCGATGTCGGCCGTCACTTTCACATACTGTCCCTCAAGGTCTTTTTCGCATTCGGCCATGAAGCGGGCAAGCGTCACCCAGTCGTTGGCGTTGCCTATCAGGTAAGGACTCTCCTTGGTGCCGCTGCCTGCAAGCGACAGCTCGTAGGGCGTCTTCAGCGGAATCACTTTCACGTAGTCGCTGCTGCTCACCGTCAGAGTGTCCTTAATGAGTTTGGTGGGGCTTTGCGGCACGTTCAGGGTGCTGCCCTGGATGCTGTAGTCGCTGCCCGCGGCCAGCTTGGCTGTGGCCTGGCCGGGGGTGTGCAGTGTGGCGTTGCTCTTAATGGCATATGCGCTCTCGCCGTCGTTAATCACCAGTTGAGTCTGGCGGGCCTGGATGGCCGACGGCTCGGTGGCAAACTGCTTGAGCGTTGGATACAGTCCGTTGGTGAAGTCCCATATGGCGGTGTCAAATCCGCTGAGGGCGTCGCCGCTGGTGAGTGTGCTTGTGGTCACGCCGCTGGCTCCGGCCAGGTCGGCGTTGCCGTGTGCCTTGTAGGGGGCCATCTGGCTGTCCCAGTAAGCGCCCTGAATCGTGCCCTTGGTGCCCGATGTGCCGCCTATGCCGCCCGTCTGGGTGGCGTCGCCGGTGATGATGGTGCCATACGACAGCGAGTTGTAGATGTCGTTCTTGCCCGTGCCCGAGCTCAGAGCGTTGGCCAGGGTGGCCGATATGCCGCCCGCGATGGCGTCGGCAGCCTCCACGGTGCCGGTGTTGAGGCAGTTGCGCACTATGTAGCCGCCGGCCTGGCTGGTGATGCCGCCTGCAAACTTAAAGTTGCGCTTGCTCAGTTCCGACAACTGGCGCACGGCCACCATGCCTGTGTTCATGCAGTTTTCGATGGTGCCGTAGCATGCGCCGGCTATGCCACCCGCATTCTGCGAGCCCGACACCACCTCGCCTGCGTTGAAGCAGTCCTTAATGGTGCCGCCCTTCTCGTTGCGGCCCACTATGCCGCCCACATATCCGCTGATGGCCTGCACCTTGGCGTAGTTTTTGCAGTTTTCCACCAGTCCGTGGTTGTAGCCCACAAAAGCCCCAGCCTGCGAAAACAGCTCGATGCGCGCGTCGCTGGCAATGTTCAGGTTCTTCAGCACGCCGGTGGCGTCGAGGCGGCCAATGAGGCCGTTGGCAATTTTGCACACGCCGTCGCCCATGCCTGTGCTGGGCACTCCTGTGCCGTCGCCAAAGTGGTCGGCGGGTTCGGTTTTCCATTTCACAAAGCCTGTCAGGGCCAGGTGCCGCAGCGTGTGGCCGCCGCCGTCGATGATGCCGGCAAACCGCGCGTTCACGTCATCGGGGGTGAAGCAGATGCCCTTGAAGTCGGTGCTGTACTGCATGTCGATGTCGTTGGTCACCTTGAAATAAGTGCCGGGGAAGTATATCTTCTGGTCGGTGGTGATGCGCGACAGCGCCACCATGTCGTCTTTGCTCTTCAGCAGGTAGGGGCTTTCCTGGCTGCCTTCGCCCTCAAATGCCACAGGGGCAATCTTTAGGCAGTACACGCTGGTGTCGCCCGAGTTGGTCACCAGCAGGGTGTCGGTGCCATAGGTGCCGCTCAGCATCAGGCTGTCGGCCGCAATGGTGCAGTTGTGCCCCTGCGCTTTGGGCGCGCCGCCACCGAGAAGCTCAAACTTGGTGGCGCCCAGCGCGTGCAGGCCTGCGTTGCGGGCCACGTTGTCGAGCTTGTCGATGCCATAGAGCGCCAGTGCCGATGCACTGTAGCCGGCCGCCTCGCCGGTGTCGATGCCCTTGATGCGCGGATAGCTGCCTGCGGCCAGTGTCCACACGTCGGCCGTGAAGCCTTCGGGGCCTGCTGCGGAGGTCAGCGTCTTGGTGCTGGCTCCGTAGCTCTTCGAGCCGAGGTTGGCCATTTGGTTGTCGAAATAAATGTTGCTCACGGTGAGCTCGGCGCCGCCGTCAACGCCGCCTATGGCCTCGCGCGGCCACCCCGACGGGTCATACTGGTAGGTGCTGGCGTTGATGGTGCCTGCCGTGTAGCAGTTTTGCAGGTTCGACTGGAATGTGGCGCCCGACTTGTCTTTATACGACGTGACGAAGCCCACGATGCCGCCCACGTTGGCAGCCGCGGCGCAGTCGACGCGACCCGTCGAGTAGCTGTTGGTCACTGATGCGCCATACATGGCGCCCACTATGCCGCCCACCAGCGACTTGTCGTAGCTGGCCGTCACCGTGGCGCGGCTGAAGCAGCGGTCCACATTGCAGTTCACGGCGCGGCCCATCACGCCGCCGCCGGTCATATTGGTGGCTCCGTTGTAGGCCGCGTTCACTGCGCCGGTGAAGTAGCAGTAGCTGGCGTTGGCTTCCGACAGGTTGCCCACAATGCCGCCAATGGGCAGGCTCGCCGCTCCTGCACCGTTGACTGTGGTGGCTGTGGCGTGGCAGTGCGTTATGTGGCCCGAGGCCAGCTCTGCCGCCCACATATCCGCCGAGGCCAGTCACCGTGGTGCGGCTCACCGAGCAGTTTTCGGTTACGTCCATGGTGCCGCCTATGCCGCCCACTGCGGCGTCGGCCGATACTATTGTCGACCCAACCACATGCACATTGCTCAGTTTACCTTTGGCAAAGCCCACCACAGCGCCTGTGAAGTACGATGTGCTGGCCACGGTGGCGTTGCTCAGCGTGAGGTTTTGAATTGCTGCTTTGGAGCCAATGTGGCCAAACAGGCCTGCATAGCCGGCATTGTTCACCTTGAGGTTGGCAATGGTGTGGCCGTCGCCGTCAAACTGGCCGTTAAACGTCTGGTGGGCATCGTTGCCTATGGGCGTGAATGCTGCGCCTTGCAGGTCGATGTCGTTCATCAGCTTAAAGCAGATGCCGGTGTAGGCGTTCACCTCGCTTGCCGAGGTGGCGCCGCCACTGTAGCCGTTGACGCGGGTAGCCAGCAGGGCCAGGTCGGATGCCTGCCTTATCTGGTAGGGGTCGGCTGCCGTGCCGGCTCCTTGCCAGCCGCTCGTGTCTTGGGCTGCGACACTGGTTGCGTGGCCGGCTGTCAAGGCCAGCGCGCACAACAGGGTAAAGGCTTTATTCATATAACTATAAATGAAGGTTCTGCGGCACTCGTGGTCTATGTTC
>CALBLR010000279.1 GCA_937896015.1 uncultured Prevotellaceae bacterium
AGCCTGCATCACGCCGGCCATGACGCCGGCCATGCCCATGAGGGCGAAGTTTTTGGTGGACAGCGGCAGTGCCACCAGCCCCGTGGCGTTGATCAGGTAGGCGAAAAAGAAGCCGGCCATGCAGCCCACATACAGCGAGGGGGCGAATGTGCCGCCCACACCGCCGCTGCCGTTGGTGCAGCTGGTGGCAAACACCTTGCACAGGCACAGCATGCCCACCATCAGGGCGCAGGCCCACACGCTGGAGCGGTAGTCATAGAACACGCTGTTGTCGAACAGGGCCGACACGTTGCCCGCCAGCAGATTGTTGATGGCGCCATAACCCTCGCCATAGAGCGGAGGAAACACAAAGATGAACACGCTCAATATGATGGAGCCGAACAAAAACCTCACGCGCGGGTTGTGCATGGTGGTGAATATCTGCTCGAGAGCGCCGGCCATTTTGCTGAAATACACCGACACCAGGCCGCAAAACACACCCAGCAGCACCACAAAGGGTATGCGCATGGTGTAGAACGGCTCGCTCTGCGAAAAGAAGAACTCAACGTTGTAGCCCGTGAAGGCGTAGCTCACCGTGGCGCCGGCCACCGGGGCCAGGATGAGGGGCACCCCCGACCCCGCCGTGAGGTCGAGCATGAGCACCTCGACGGTGAACAGCACCCCTGCGATAGGGGCCTTGAATATGCCAGCAATGCCGGCCGCGGCGCCGCAGCCCACCAGCATCATCAGCAGGCGCGGCGACAAGCGGAAGGCCTGCCCGAGATTAGAGCCTATGGCAGCGCCCGTGAACACTATCGGGCCCTCGGCCCCCACCGAACCGCCGCAGCCTATGGTTATCGAAGAGGCCACAAGCGAGGCATACATGTTGTGGGTCTTGAGGCGGCTCTTGTTTTGCGCAATGGCATAGAGCACGCGCGTCACGCCGTGCGATATGTTGTCGCGCACCACAAAGCGCACATACAGCGAGGCAGTGAGTATGCCCAGCACCGGGAAAATGAGGTATTGCAGGTTGCCGTTGGAGATTTGCACCCGCTGTGTGAGGAATCCCGATATGAGGCCAATGAGCGTCTTCAGCAGCACCGCCGCCAGGCCCGACACGACGCCCGTGACCAAGGCCAGAATCACAAGAAACGTTTTCTCTTTGATGTGCTTCTCGCGCCAGGCCAGCATCTTCATATACCAGCCACCGCCGCCCATGCGGGCGGCCAATGCGTTGTTTTCGTTATACTGTTCCAATATCCGTTTCAGTCTAAATTCTTACTTTTCTACAATCATGAATGTGCCTACACGCCCTTGCCGGTGACCACGGTGCGCACCGTGTAGGCCAGTATCTTCAGGTCGTTGAGCAGCGACATGTTTTCGAGATACAGCAGGTCGTAGTCGACACGCCGCAGCATATCGTCGACCGATGAGGCATAGCCAAACTTCACCATGCCCATCGAGGTGATGCCGGGCCTGATTTGGTGAATGAGCGAATAGGCAGGCTCACGCTCCAAAATCTGGTTGACGTAGTATTGCCGCTCGGGGCGCGGCCCCACAAGCGACATGTCGCCGCGCAGCACATTCCAGAACTGCGGCATCTCGTCGATGCGGTATTTGCGCAGCACCCGGCCCACGCGGGTCACACGGCTGTCGTTTTCGCTCGA
The DNA here is from genome assembly GCA_937896015.1 of uncultured Prevotellaceae bacterium. Lineage (GTDB taxonomy): Bacteria > Bacteroidota > Bacteroidia > Bacteroidales > Muribaculaceae > Sodaliphilus. Next base: position 1,647 of record CALBLR010000279.1, read on the forward strand.
CAGCTGCGGACGGCCGCCACGCTCGGCATTCTGCACCATGGTGCGGAACTTGTAGATGCGGAATGGGCGGTTGTGAAGCCCCACCCGCTCCTGGCTGTAGAACACGCTGCCCGGCGAGTCGAGCTTCACAGCCACGGCCACAGCGGCATAGAGCGGAGCCAGCAGCAGCAGCATGGCGGCCGACACGGCCACGTCGGCGCAGCGCTTCACATTTTTGGCGCACTCGCCCATGCCGCTGCCCGAGATGTCGATCAGGGGGTCGCCGCATAGGTCGCTAAGGCGGGCGCGCGAGCGCAGCACGCTGTAGCGGTCGGGAGTGATCTTGATGGGCAGGTTGAGGGCAAATAGGCTGTTGATCACCTTCAGCTCGCGCCCAGCATCGTGGGTCGACGGCACCACTATGAGTTCCTTGATGGCGAGCCGCCGGCACACTTGCGGCAGCTCGGCGAGGCCGTAAACGGGCTTGCCAGGCGCGCTGGCAGTGCGTTCGCCCGGAATGCTCACGAAGCCCTTCACATCGTAGCCCAGCGAGTGGCGCATTTGCTCCATGCGCCTCACGTGGGCCACCGCCTCGCGGCCACTGCCCACCACCAGCGTGGCAAACGCCCACCGGCGGCCCTTGATGCGCCGCGAGGCCTGGTTGGTGATGGCGGCGCGCACGGCGTAGACCATGAAAAACAGCAGCGCCAGCAGCACGGCTATCATCTCGTAGTTCGACTTGCGGTCGAGCACCATGTCGTTGATGAGCGCTACAAAGAAAATCATGAGTCCGCTCACCACCGACGTGGCCATGGTGAGCAGCAGCTCTTGCAGACGCGACTTGCGGAACACCTCGTTGTAGTAGCCCGACAGGCAGTAGATGCCCATCATGGCCAGCGGGAACACCACCTGGCCAGTGAGCGTCATGGGCGAAGCCAGAAACTGGCCCAGCGACGACTGCCCCACCACGGCTCCGCTGGTGTAGCGCAGGCAGTTATAGCACAGCACGGCCAGGCTCGACGTGATGTAGTCGCCAGCCACATATTTAAGCCGTTGTAGTCGCTCGCTTATCAATGGGAATTAAGGGAGATGGTTAGCGCAATATTTTGAAAGTGCCGTCGCTGCGCAGCATTATTATGTTGGAGGCCTCGTGCTCGCTTTCGTCGTCCTGGCGGTAGCGCACCACATAGTCAACGCCGCTCTTGATGTCGGGAGTGATTTCGGCAAAATTGTGGGCGGTGGGCTCGCCGCTGACGTTGGCCGAGGTCGACACTATGGGGCGCCCGAAGCTGGCGCACAGCCGCTGCGAGAACTCCTCGCGCGGCACGCGAATGCCCACGCTGTCGGCTTCGCCCATAAGGTTGTGGGCAATGTTGAAAGCACCCTCATAGATGATGGTGAGCGGCTTCACGGCCACGTCGAGCAGGCTGTAGGCCATTTCGGGCACGTCCACCACATAGTGGTCGAGGCGGTCGACGCTGTCGAGCAGCACAATCAGCGCCTTGTTGTCGGCGCGGCGCTTCAGGTCGTAGACGCGCTTCACCGCATCGGGGTTGGTGGCGTCGCAGCCAATGCCCCAAATGGTGTCGGTGGGGTAAAGGATGAGGCCGCCCTTTTTCAGCACCTCGACGCACGCTTTTATGTCATCGTCAAACTTTTCCATGATTTGCCTGTGTCAATTAAATATAGTGTGTGATTATACAAAGGTAGCACAAGTTGCGGGAATTAAAAAGAGAAACGCCACGATTTTGCCACACGCGCCGCCCATGGAATTAGTGGACGGGGGCTATTTTATGGGGCTGCGGGGTGGAGTTATGCGCAAAATTAATAACTTTGCAGCAGTATTAACTATGGGTCTGGACCGTGTGGGGCGTGCCCCACCCCAGCCCGCAACTGACTATGATTTTATTTATGAGACTCACTAAGATGATTTTGGCCGCCCTCGTGATTGTGGCGGCATCGGCACCCGCAAAGGCTGCCGGCAAGAAGAAGGCGCCCCGCAAGGCGGCTGCCACCACGCGCGTGATATACACCGGCGACCTGGCCAAGAAGGTGTATGGCTACAACGGCACCACTCCGCTCAACATCACTGTGAAGGGCGGGCGCATCGCCTCGATCGAGGCTCTGCCCAACCAGGAATCGCCGCAATACTTCAAGAAGGCCACAGCCCACGTGTTTCCGCAATTCATAGGCAAGACTCTGGCCCAGGCCGCCACGCTCAAGGCCGACGCGGCAACCGGCGCCACCTACTCGTCGAAGGCACTGATACGCAACATTCAGCTCGGCGCCCAAAGCGCGGCCAAAAAGAAATGAAATGAACCGCAAGTAATTATATTTTTAGACTAAAGGAATTTTTATTGAGATGAACAAACTGACAACCATTGCAGCCTCGCTGCTGGCAGCCGCCATGCTGGCCGCATGCGGCGACGGCTCGACCACCTACAGCGACATGGTGATGAGCGCCGGCGACACGCTGGCCATCAGCGGGGCCTCGAAGCACAGCAACTGGCGCACGAGCAACCGCCACGTGGCCACGGTGACCGGCGGACTGGAAATTGCCGCAAGGCGCGAGGGATTTGTGAAGGTGAGCAACGAAGACGGCGACGCATTTGCCGTGACGGTGATGCCAGTGCATGGCGAGGGATATGTGGAGCCGTATCTGAGCTTCGGCAAGGCCGGCATCAGCGATGTGAAGCGCGCCTACAGCGAGGAGAACAGCTACTGCCACCTGAAGAGCGAGGACCCCAACGGGAAATACGTGGTGTTTAGCAGCACACTGAAGTATGTGAACCAAATCACAGCCGAGTTTTTCGGCGGCAAGCTCGATGTGCTTAAAATCAGCGTCAAGAATGCTCTGTCGCCAGTGTTCAGGCAGTATATCAACGAGCGCTATGTGAAGGTGAAGACCGAGGGCCAAAACGACATCTACCTCACCACCGACGGCCAGTGCACGGTGTCGGTGCCCACGGGCAGCAATGAGGTGAACGTGGTGTACAAGAAAAACGACGGCGGCCTGCAGCTGCCCGAGGAGTAACGCCGCCCCACCCACAATAATATGCGTCGCGCCCACGCTTGCCAAGCAGTGCAAGCGTGGGCGCGATTTTTTTTGCAGCCAAAATGGGCGGCTATTTGTCCTTAAGCAAATTGTAGGCTATCTTCTTGGCCTTGTCGCGGCTGGCCTTGTCGCGGCTGTCGATGCCATACTTCTCTTTGGCGGGAATCACAAGGCGCGTACCCTCGGGGATGTTGTTGGGATCTTTGATTTTGCTCTTGTTCTCCTGATAGATATACACCCAGAAGCACTGGTTGCCATAGTGCTTCTGCGCCATTTTCGACAGCACATAGTTGCGCGAGGTGGTGTCGTACACCGTCGGCCGCTTGCCGGCATCGGCCTCTTTCTGCGGTTCGGGCTGTTTTTGCTCTGCCTTGGGCTGGCTGGCCGCCGAGTCGGGCTTTGCCTTGGGCTGTGGCGCTGTGGCAGCTGGTGCAGAGGTGGATTGCGGCTGCACCGAGTCGTCGACGAGTTCGGCAGGCTGCGCCTCGCTCTTACCCGAGTAGTCAATGTAGAGGAATGCGGCCACGCCACACAGCACGAGTGTGGCCATCACGCCCCACAGGAAGCCTTTGACGGTGGCTTTGCGCTCCATGGCGGCAATCTCGTCGTAGGTGATGTAGTCATCATCGCCGTTGTCGGCCGGCTCGTAATGGTGGTGATGGTGATGCTTTGGCTCCTGCATAGTGGCTGCGGGGGCTTTGAAGGGTGGCGGTGTGGGCTCTTGGTTGGGCTCGGGCTCGGGGGTGGGCTGCTCGGGCTCAGCGACAGCGGGCTGCTCGGGCTCGGTGAGTTCAATAGGTTCGGGCTGCTCGGGGGCGGGCTGCTCAGGCTCGACGGTGGGTTCAATAGGTTCGGGCTGCTCGAGGGCATCGGCGGGCTGCTCAGGCTCGGAGGTGAGCTCAGTAGGCTCGGGAGCGGCGGACTGCTCAGGCTCGGAGGTGGGCTCAATAGGGGCGGCGGGCTGCTGGCCGGCGTCGATGGCTTGCAGCTGCTCATCGGTGACGTCGTCGCTCAGCACCACGGTCTCGAACTGCGCAAAGGGCTTGTTGACCGCCTCGGCAAGGCTCTTTTCGGGCACAAAGCTGAGCTTGTTGTGGCCGGGTATCTCGATGGTTTCGCCGGTGTTCACGTTCACGCTTTTGCGTGCGCTCACCTCGGTGAGCTTAAATGTGCCCAGGCCCTTCACCTTCACGCTCTCGCCCTCGGCCAGAGCCTGGGTGATGGTGGCGAAAAGCTCTTTCAGGAAGAGTTCGCTCACGCGCTTGGTTGAGTTGGTGGCCTGCGCCACAAGGTCGATGAGTTCGGGGAATGCTATCTTGCTGTTCATTGCTGTTGTCATATTGCCCGCGCGGGGCGGGGGTCAGTTTTTAAGTTTGGATTTGAGCACATTGCTCACCTTGAAGCCGAGCGTGATTTTCGGCGGCACCAGCATGCGCTTGCCGCTGCTGGGGTTCACCACCACGCGCTCGTTTTTCTTTTTGGCCTCAAAGGTGCCGAATCCCGGCACAGCGATGCTGTCGAGCTCGCTGCCCTTGGTTTTCACCACCTCGGCCAGCGCGTCGAGCAGCTTGCTGATGTCGGCCTTGCTGCGCCCGAGCTTTCCGACAGGCGCTCCACCAGTTCCTTATTGTCCATATATATAGCAGATGAATGATTACTTTTAATGTGCAAAAATAGCAATTATGCGCTGCATTACAAAAAACGGAAACACATTTTTGGCCGCAAGGCCGGCAGTTACGCGATTTTTTCCTAAATTTGCAATTTGCATGGCGAAGCACCGCCGTGCGGCTTCGAAACAGAACAGAAACACAAGACAACACATAATTGAATTATGGCTGATAACACTAACGTGACAACAAACCCGAGTGAAGAGAAAAAGGTGTTGAACTTCGTTCAGCAGCTGGTGGCCGACGACCTGAAGGCAGGCAAAAACGGCGGCCGGCTCAACACGCGCTTTCCGCCCGAGCCCAACGGCTACCTGCACATTGGCCACGCCAAGGCAATATGCATGGACTTTGGCGTGGCCGAGATGTTTGGCGGCACCTGCAACCTGCGCTTCGACGACACCAACCCCGCCAAGGAGGACAATGAGTATGTCGAGGCAATAAAGCGCGACATCCACTGGCTGGGATATGACTGGGGCGACCGCCTCTATTACGCGTCCGACTATTTTCCAAAGCTATACGACTTTGCCGTGCGCCTCATAAAGGAGGGCCGCGCCTATGTGGACGACCAGACTGCCGAGCAGATAGCACAGCAGAAGGGCACCCCCACCACGCCCGGCACCGAAAGCCCCTACCGCAACCGCAGCGTAGAGGAGAACCTCGACCTGTTTGAGCGCATGAACAAGGGCGAGTTTGAGGAAGGCAGCCGCGTGCTGCGCGCCAAGATCGACATGGCCAGCGACAACATGCACTTCCGCGACCCGATAATGTACCGC
>CALBLR010000280.1 GCA_937896015.1 uncultured Prevotellaceae bacterium
GGCAGGAGAAGCCGGCATCGATGGCAATTTTCTGCACCTTGCCGCCAAGGCGCTGCTGAATAAAGTCGGAGTATTCGAAATACCGCTTGCCGACTGGCTGATTTCGGTTCAAAGTCGGGCGGTTTTATTGATTAAATATGAGTCGAGCACCACCATGGCGGCCATAGCCTCGACCACAGGCACTGCGCGCGGAATCACGCACGGGTCGTGACGGCCGCTGGCGTGCAGCACAACGGGCTGGCCACTGGTGTCAACCGTCTGCACATCGCGCATCAGCGTGGGCACAGGCTTGAACGCAATGCGCATGCATATGTCCTCGCCATTAGAAATGCCGCCCTGAATGCCACCCGAATTGTTGGTGGCGGTGCGCAGGCCGCCATGGCCGTCGGGCACAAAGCGGTCGTTAACCTCGCTGCCGCGCCGGTCTGCAAAGCCGAAGCCCAGGCCATAGTCAAACCCCTTGACTGCATTTATGCTCATCATAGCCGAGGCCAGGCGCGCATGCAACTTGCCAAACACGGGGTCGCCGAGTCCGGCCGGTGCGCCGCTCACCACGCAGCCCACAATGCCACCAAGCGAGTCGCCGTCGGCACGGGCACGGCCTATCTCGGCCACCATGGCCCGGGCCACGGCGGCGTCGGGACAGCGCACCACATTGCTATCGATTGAACCGAGCGACAAATCGAGACTCTTATAGTCGGGCTCAAGCGCCACGCTGCCAATCTGCATGGTGTAGGCCCTGACAGTTATGCCCAGCCGATCAAGCACCTGCATGGCAAGCGCGCCGGCCACCACGCGGGCCGCCGTTTCGCGGGCCGAGGCCCGGCCGCCGCCGCGCGGATCGCGCACGCCATATTTGACGGAATAGGTGTAGTCGGCGTGCGAAGGGCGATAGCACCGCTCTATTTCGCTGTAGTCGGCGCTGTGCTGATTGGTGTTGCGGATTATGAAGCCAATGGGGGTGCCGAGCGTCACACCCTTATAAACGCCCGACAGCACCTCCACCCTATCGGCCTCGCGGCGCGGTGTGGACACTGCCGACTGCCCGGGGCGGCGACGGTCGAGCATGCGCTGCAGGGCATCGAGGTCGACGGGCACGCCAGCCGGCATGCCGTCGACCACACCGCCTATGGCCGGCCCGTGCGACTCGCCAAACGAGGTGAGCGTGTATATTTCGCCAAATCGGTTGCTCATGTCATTCGGCTATCAGGTCGCACACAGTGGCTCCGACGAAGCGCACAAGGTCGGCCGGGTTGATTTTCAGTTGCAGTCCGCGCATGCCTGCGCTCACATAGATAAAGTCGAAGTCGGTGCAAGTGGAGTGGAAATATGTGGGAAACGGCTTCTTCATGCCCACAGGCGAGCAGCCGCCGCGAATGTATCCAGTGGTGGCCAGCAAATCCTTCATGTGGATCAAATCGGCCTTTTTGTTGCCGCTCACCTTGGCGGCCTTCTTAAGGTCGACCTCGGCATTGCCTGGCACCACGCACACAAAGTGGCCTGTCTTGTCGCCATGCAGCACAAGGGTCTTAAACACACGATTCACATCCTCGCCAAGAGTGTCGGCCAGGTGCTGTGCGCCCAAGTCGCTCTCGTCGACCTCATAGGGCACAAGTTCATATTTGATTTTGGCCCTGTCGAGCAGTCGGGCCGCATTAGTCTTAGTTATTTTTTTCATACTGCTTTACATCTTTCATCAATCATCAAGGCGTATAACCTTAATGTCAAGGGCCTTCGCAATGCGGCAAAGCGTGTCGAGCTGCGGCATGAGTACGGCGCGCTCTATGCGCGACAGGTTGCTGTCGTTGATGCCCGTGATTTGCTGCAAAGCCCGCAACGACAAGCCCTTGGCCTTACGAGCCTCTACCAATTGCCGTGCTATGCGTTCCAATTGCGCTCTGCTGTCTTCGTCCATTGCCATATTCATTATTAGTAATCTAAAAGCAAATATAAGGCAAAATTGAAAATAAAGCAAGGCGGCATTAATCTCGTTGGCCAATGCGCAAAGTTTTTTTCAAAGGCAAATCGCACAAATAATGCGCAAAGGCGTTAACTTTGCCGTGAGACAGATTGAGAATTATGACAAACAGACTGATTACAATCATAACTTTATGGCTTGCGGCTGCAACGGCCATGGCCGCCGGCAATGTTGAGGCCGAACTGCAGCGCTTGGAGCAAATGCAGCAGGACGATGCTGTGGCCGCACTCGGCGCCAAACTCGACTCGGCGCAAGACGCGGGCAAAAAGCAATATGTGGCCTACTGCAAAGAGGTTGAAGACCTGACCGCGAGCCCTGAATCGCCGCAGCACAGCGAACAAATGCTGATGGCGCTGCTACACCACCAACTGAACTCGCCGCTGCTGGACGAGGAAGACAAGACGCGGCCTCGCTTTTTGCTGCAAGATGCCAGCAAAAACCAAATTGGATCTACGGCAACCGACGTGGACCTGATGATGAAGGACGGATCGGCCACCACCCTCGCCCATTTGGCGGCCACAGCGCCAATCACGCTGGTCTACTTTTCCAACCCCGACTGCGATGCCTGCCAAAGGGTTAAGCAGCGAATGGAGCAGTCGGCGACGGTTGCCGAATTCACCGGCAGCAAACTGCTGAACGTGGTGGCCATCTACACGCTCGACGACAAACGGCTGTGGCAAAGCAGCACGATGCCGCCATTTGTGACCGACACTTGGAACTATACCCAGAAGATATTTGACGAGGAAACCTACGTGCTGCCAAGCACGCCGCTATTCTACATAGTGGACAGCAACATGACGGTGCTGATGAAAAACGAAGCGAGCCTCAACCGCGTTGAGACTGCGCTGCGCCGCTTGATGCTGAGCAGCGACAACCGTCCGCAGCAGCTGTCCCGCTTGCTATTCCGCCACTGACAGCAGCACAAACGGCCTGCCGCCACAGCGGTCAACCGGGAAATGGGCCGACGCGCGCAGCCCCACCACCCACAGGATTTGCCCATCGGCATCAAGAACCCACACACGGCGCTTGGCCTCGGAATCGAGGTGAAGATCAGTGAACAGGTCGCTCAGCAGTTTTGTGCCACGCATGCCAAACGGGCGGAAGCGGTCGGCCTTGCGCCAGTGCCGCAGCGCAACCTGACGGCAGCGCAGCACTGCGGCATCAAGCGCAATAACGGTTGATCCGTTGCACATGGCTGGCGTGAATGGCTTGCCGCTCACCACCTCCACACTGAGCTTGACAGGCACATCGAGCCTGAGCCCGCCAGCAAGGGCCACGGGGAACATCTGCTGCCCGACGGCGGCCGCGCGCATTTCCACCCTCATCACTCCGCCCTTAACCATCAGCGTGCGCTGCTGCGCATTAAAGCTGCGCTGCTCGCCACTGCCGCTGCGCAGAGCCTCGATGGCGTCGGCACACTGGCTGCGGTTGAACCCCAGCGGCCTCAGCATTTCGAAAAGCAGCATCTCGGCATTGGCGAACCCCTGCAGCCGCCCGGCATCTATTCCGAACCCATCGGACTCGGAATAGTCCGGAGCCACCACGCCACGCATCATCGCCACCGCCTCACAGTAAAGGCCGTAGCAGTCGCTGACGCGGCCTATGGTGGCAGGCAGCGTGCGGCGCGCCTCTGGCAACTGGCCATAGAGCGCAGGCAGCACCACATTGCGCAGGCGGTTGCGCTTCACATCGTTTTCAAGATTGGTGCTGTCGGTCACATAGTCCTGGCCGAGGTCGTCGAGCCAGCGCACAATGTCGGCGCGGTGCACACCCAGCAACGGGCGCACAATGCGGCCATTAACGGGATGAATGCCCGTAAGGCCCGCTATGCCGGTGCCGCGCACGGCGTTGAGCCAAAACGTCTCCACATTGTCGTCGGCATGATGGGCCACCGCTATCACATCGCACCCAAGGGCGGCGCGCTGCCGCTCAAACCACTCATAGCGCAGCGACCGGCAGGCCATCTCCACGCTCTCGCCCGTGGCACACATGCGTGCAGGCACATCAAAGTCGACCGTGACAAGCCTCACGCCAAGCGTGCCGCACAGCGAGCGCACGAAGCGCTCGTCGCGCATCGACTCATCGCCGCGCAAGTGGAAATTGCAATGGGCGGCCACCACAGGCACGCCCATGCGCAGCAGCACGCGCAGCAGGCACACCGAGTCGGCACCGCCGCTCAGCGCCACCAGCACGCGGCAGCCCTGCGGCAGCAGCCCGCGGCGCAGGCAAAAGCCGCGCACCGCCCGCACAAAGGCATCATTTCTGTCATCATAGTTCATAACACCGCAAAATTACACCAAATCACCCACCCCACAAAGAAAACCCATTTCAACCCAAGCGTCAAAGCGTTTTTTGGCGGCGATTGGCGGTTTTGATGTGGAAAAGTGCTATCTTTGTATTAGTTGTGGCAGCACAGAAAGGACTGTGACTGCCTGATGGTTTCTATTACGCTTAAATTTTCACACACGCGACACTCACTTTTATAGACAACAACACTCGTATATATGCTATACACTATTAAATCTTGGCTTTACAAACTGCTCAACGCCTTTGGCGCCAAGCCGCAGGCGGTGCCCATCGAGGGAATTCTGCGCCAAAACGGCTGCCAGTTCACCACATCGAGCGACAACAACGTGAAGCGATACTACTTTAAATACCAGGCTGGCAACTTTGTGGCCACTGTGCTGGCCGACGGGTCGGACCAGTGCAACGCGCTGATAATATTCCCTGGCTTCTGCTCGATAGGCGTTGACCACGTGAATGCCATGCGCACGCTGTGCAACCACATGAACAGTGCCACGGTTGCGCATAAAATCGTTTACCGCTTTGATGAGGAGGACAACACGTTCACTTCCGATGTGGAATGCTTTCTCACCAACCCCACGAGCCAGGACTTCTTGCGGGCACTGGAATACTGCTTCGACATAAGGCGGTCGTTTAACGAGCAGCTGCAAGAGATGGTGGACCGCAACAAGGGCGACAACGACGAGGAGACGGCTGCTGCCAACGACAGCCGCGAGCACTACATTGCCTGCGAGCTTGAAAAAAAAGACATTGACGAGCCTGTGCTGAACTTCAGGCCAGGCGACGAGAAACCGCTGACCATGGGCACGGTGCTGAGCGCGCTGTATGGCAAGCGCATGGTGGCCACAGGCATGACGGCAGTGAGCGGCGGACAGCTGGAGAAGGTGGACGCAGCCGACGTGGGGCGATATGACCTGAGCCGCATGCTGCTGCGCCCAGCCGATGGCGGCGGCCTTGAGTGGAAGTGCGACACGGCCATGGCCGTGGTGCCGATGACCGACCTTGTGGACGACTCGCGCCAGACGGCCACCATAACTCTGAGCCGAGAGCACGAGGAGCAGGGCACTTACTACTACCGCGTGACGGCATGCGCGGTGCCGAGGCTGAGTGCAAGGCACAGCGCCGAGGCCGCCGGCGTCGACAAGGCGACGATGTGCAAAACCTTTATTGTGGCGCGCGACACAGCCAGCGCCAAGCAGCGCCTGCAGGAGTTTGACTACATGTGGAAGGACGCCCGCGACAAGCTGGCCCAGGGCAAGCCCGAGGCCGAATTCGAGCCCGGGCAGTGGGCCGTGGCGCGGGTAATGGAGACGGATGTGGCCTACTGCCTTTATTGGGGTTACAAGCAGATGCGCAACGGGCGCTACCTGGAGAGCATTGCCTTCTTGGAGCCGATATATGACAAAATGGTAGGCGACTGGGCCGAGCTGGGCGAAAACGCCATGAATCTGCTGCTGGACGTGGCCTACCACTTGGGGCTGTGCCATGCACAAATTGGGCAGCTGCGCGACGCGGCCTACTACTTGGAGATGGCTCACCGCGCCAACCGCTACCGCAACACCATTCTGTATGTTGAGACGCTGCGGCGCCTTAAGGACCCGAAGTGCGTGACTGTGACCGGCGAGGTGCTCGACGGACTCAACATCAAGGCCAACGAAGACGAAGGCGACATGCTCGACGACAACCCGCAACTGAAGGATTTCGTGGCCTGCCTGCGATGGAACCGCGCCCTCACGCTTATCGACATAAGCTATCTCGACGAGGCCGCGCGCGTGCTCAACGTGCTGCAAAACTCGCCGTGCTACCACGACGAGGCCATAGGCAAACTGGCCGAGATTGAGGTGCTGAAGGCGGCCAAGGCCGGCACGACCGACAGCAAGGAGGGCGGCCATGAGGCCAAGTCTTGACCATTTGCGGCATAATGAGTAAATTTGCACCACTATTTTTTCAAGTATACAAAAGATGACAGACTGATGAGAACATCACTTAACAAATATATTGAGAACGCCATAAAGCAGAATTGGAACGAGTTGGCGCTGACCGACTTCAACGGCAACTCATTCCAGTATGCCGACATTGCGCGAAAGATTGAGAAGCTGCACATACTGCTCGGCGAGGCAGGCATCAAGCCCGGCGACAAAATTGCGCTGTGCGGCAAAAACTGCGCCCAGTGGGCGGTGGCATTCCTTGGTTCGGTAACCTATGGGGCCGTGCCCGTGCCGCTGCTGCACGAGTTCAAGGCCGACAACCTGCACTACCTGGTGAGCCACAGCGACTCCAAACTGATGTTTGTGGACCCTTTGATTTGGGAGAACCTCGACCCAGCCGAGATGGAAGGGCTGACCGGGGCACTAAGCCTCGATGACTACAGCCTGCTGCTGTCGCGCAGCCAGCAGCTGACCGAGGCGCGCGCGCACCTGAACGAGATGTTTGGACGCCGCTATCCCGAGCGGTTCACGGCAAGCGATGTGCACTATCCCGAGACAAAGCCCGACGACCTGGCGCTGATCAACTACACGTCGGGGTCGATGGGATTTTCAAAGGGCGTGATGGTGCCCTACCGCGCCATTGAATCGAACCTGCAGTTCGCACTCGACAACATTCCGTTTTTCAACCACACCGACGCCATGATTTCGATGCTGCCACTGGCCCACATGTTTGGCCTGGTGATTGAGATGCTGCACCCCTTTGTGCGCGGCTGCCATGTATATTTCCTCACCCGCGTGCCCTCGCCAAAGGTGATACTCGACGCCTTCAACAAGGTTCACCCCAAGCTCATCATCACTGTGCCGCTGGTGATAGAGAAGATTATAAAGAAGCGCGTGTTCCCGGTGC
>CALBLR010000281.1 GCA_937896015.1 uncultured Prevotellaceae bacterium
TCGTGAGCGGCGAGAAGAAGCTGGTGGAAGGCCTGTGGATGTTCGATGCAGTGTGGTTGTGGAAGGGTTACCTCGAGGACTTTGAGGACGATGATGCCGACAACCCGCGCGCAGCATGGACTGGCGACTTCTACTTCGACAACCTGAAGTATGTGCACTACAACAACGAGGAGCAGAAGGCTTCGCTCGACGACATCATCATCACTGGTGTTGACGAAATTGCCGAAAGCGCAATCACTGTCAAGGCCACTGCCAACGCCATCAAGGTGAACGCTCCCGAGGCTATCGCCAGCGTTGAGGTGTATGCAATGAACGGCATGCAGGTGGCAGCCCTGGCTCCGCAGGCAACCAGCGCAACTGTCGGCACTGCCGGCCTTGCAGCAGGTGTGTATGTGGTGAAGGTTACGACTGCCAACAAAAACCTCGCACAGCGCGTAATCATCAAGTAACGCACAACCCCTAAAGCGGCCGCAACAGCCGCAACAATCAATAAGGCAACCGCCGCCCCCATTTTGCCGGGGGCGGCGGTTGTTGCTTTTTTGTCGCCACTAAGTGTGAAGACGTGGCATCATCGATTTTAAGCCGATAAAAGCCACATAGTGGCTGCGGCGATTTTTAGACATAAAGACATATTTTTGAGGATTACGTGCTTTGTAAGGAGTAGAGACATGCTTTGATTGCCTCTTTAATGGAAACCGCCGCCCCTCGGTGTAACTGGGGAGCGGCGGTTGCTGTTATTGCGATTGGGGGCCATGCCCTACTCTGCTTCAGACTCGGAGGTGTCGTCGCTATCGTATTTGTAGAATGGGATGTACCGCAGCACTTTGCGAATGTGATACTCAACGACCCATTGGGTTACACCGCTGGCAGTGTAGTCGGTTTGGCTCATGTCACGAGCAATATTCTTGTCGGTGCCGTGCATAAGCACCTTGTTGGTGTCACGATCAATAAGGTCGCCCTTGTCATTCAATTCGCCTTCGGGCAAAAAGGTGCACATATCAACTGGAAACAACTCCATGAGAATCAAATTGGCGTAAGCATCCCGTCGGTCTCCCAGCATCATGTATTTATACGGCCGCAGCACAAACGGGAATTTACCATTATTATATGAATAAAGGCCATGATCGTGTTCCTTGTCGAAAGGGACATTGGGATTCAACGCCCAACTTCCGTCTTCTGCTTTCTCAATATATTTCGAGGCTGTAGACTCTTTCAAACTTCTCGTCTCCATTGGGCCACCTTCATCGTAATTATATTCTGTACCCTCTGAGCCAAATCTGCCTTCCAAATCACCAGCATAGGTAAGATAAAGCACCTCGCTCCGGTCATAGCCTTTAAGGATTTCGTCGATGTTGGAGGCGGCAGTAACGTCTTTCTTGCGCTGGTCGAAGGCGTACATCACGGGGGTGATGTCTTTCTGGCTCATAAGCACGGGCCAGTAGAACGGAGCGTCGTTCCAACCAATGTTCTCGCCAGTGTCGGGGTCGATAAACTTTTGGCCTTCCTGCCTAAAGAGCATAAGCACTGGAGTGTCGATGGCCCTTTGGCGTGCCGGGATGTCGTCGGTGTTACCGGCGTCAGGGGCGCTGTTGTAGGTGCCGTTGGCTTTGAGGCGGTTCATATTGCGGTGGGTGCGCAGCAACACCAGCACTTTGCCGCCCGACTTGCTTGCGCAGTAGTCAAGGGCGCAAAGCATCTCTTTGATGTCGTTTTTGCGGTCGAGGTTGTGGATGTTGCCGCTGTCCTTGTAGACAAACGTTGACTCAATGAGCTGCAAAATCTGCTTGGCCGCGTCGGCGCCGATTTCAAAAAAACCTTCCTCGTCCTTGCGGGCATAGGCTGGGCACGACTCCAAAATTGAGTCGATTTGCGCAATGGTCTTCTTGATGGCGGTGTTGCTGCCCGTCCAGAATCCGGCTGGCACCATGCGCATCTGCGGCTTAAGCGTCAGTGCGTTGGATGCCTTTATCTTCTGAGCAGCACAAGGCTTGAGGTGTTTGTCATAGCCAACGAACACGGCATTAACATCGCTGTTCTTGTCGCGCCCCTCGAGGAACCACTCACGCAGCTGGTTGTCGAGCTCATTCATGCGCACCAGCATGCGGTAGATGGTGGATGTGGTGTGGAAGCGCGTCACGGCCATGTCTTCCTTCGACCGCGCGCCATACATGCGCGCGTGCTGCAGCACGGTGTCTTGCTGGAAGTTTTTGGGGTTGCGGCCATAGAAGAAGCACAGCATGTTTTTAATGGTGATGCCGCGGTCGAGGATGCTGCCGCCTATAAACACATTGGCGGCGGTGTCGAGCTGCAGCTCGCCCGTTTCCTCGTTGAGGAGCGACTCCACCTGCTCGTCGGAGTTCACTATTTGCACGTGGTAGTTGTTCTTCTTGGGGTTGAAGATGCTGCGGATTTCGCCGAGCACATCGTCCTTGGCCGGAAGTTCCACCGAAATCAGCCCCTCGGCGCGGCCCTTTCGGTTCGACTCGGCAAAGTCGCTGTAAATGGAGTTGACGGCGGTCCAGATGCGCTGGTCCGACTGGTCCTCCTCCACTATGGCGCTCTTGATGGAGTCGATGAGGCGGCTCACCACGCGATATTGCCAGTCGTGGTTCTTCTTGTCGAGTTCAACGTGTATCAGCGCGCTGGTCTTATAGTCGCGGTTGTGGGCCGTGCGCTCTTGAATGCGGCGCACGGCTGTGGCCATGAAATATGATATGAGGGCGTAGGTGAGCCCGTAGATGTTGGCCGACGACACGGCACTGTTGAGATAGCGCTTGTCCTCGTGTCCGAGCACGTCGATGCATTTTTGGTCCACCTGGTGGTAGAGGTGGCTATACATCGAGTCGGGGTTCTGCGAATCCTCAAAATACTGCTTTCCGCCAATGTAGGCGGCATGCACGGGCACAATGCTGGTGAAGCGCGGCTTGAATGGCTTCACCACATTGCCGTTGAGGTTGAGCTCGCCCTTGGGCTGCAAATACAGGCAGTAGGGCGTGGCGGTGACCTGCAGATAGCGGCAGTAGTCGGGAATTTTGCGGAAGTCATCGATTTGCTGGCTGATTTTTGCCATTTCGGTCTCGGCCGGCTGCATTATGGGGTTGCCGTCCTCGTCGATAAGGTTATGCTGCGGCTTCACTGCGCGGTAGTTTCGGCTGGCAAAGTCGGCCTCATCGTCCACAATCAGCACCTTTTTCTTCTTCAGGAAAGTGCAGTTTTTAGCAAACATGTCGATGAGGTGGCTCATGTTGGTTGCCTGCTTCTTGCACACGATCACCGTTTTGCAGCCTTCCACCTTGGCCTGCTTAAGGTTGTTCCACACCTTCATTATGTCGTAGATGTTGATGGTGGCGCGCTGGTCGAGGTTGTCCGAGGGCTTGAAGAAGCGGTAGTCCTTCTTCATGCGCATGATGGTTTGCTGCGCCAGCGGCTTGGTGCCCTTGGTGAAGACCACTGCTATGTCGATGCCCTTGTCGAAGGCAAGGCCGATGATGTCTTCAAAAGTGTCGGTTTTGCCACACTGGATTTTGCCCAGCAGCAGGCCTGGCTCTTCGGCATGCACGCCGTCGTCCAGCAGCTGGCTCACGGTGCTGGTGATGCAGTCCACCTTTTCCTTAGGCATTTTGCCATAGGGGTAGTTGGCAACCAGTGTGTCGTAGATGGGTGTGTCGGTGTTGGCTATTCCTGTCTTGGCCGCGGCTGAGGCTTCAAGCGCGCGGTGCTGCTCGTCCATCCAGTCGGGCACAGTCATTCCCATGGCTTTAAGAGTGGCAATGGCCGCCTCGCATTCCGGCAGAGACTTGTAAACTACTTTGTTCATTTTCAATTATGTATTAGTGATTTTTCATAAAAATTCATGCTACTAAGAATTGTGCTTAGTAAAGGTATTGAAAATATTCAACACCGCCAAGGCAACGGCGTTAATTTTTTCAGCGGAAACAAAAGGGGCGGGCCGCCTTATGCGGTCCGCCCCAGCGTGCGGTGGTCAGATGCTTGTCTACTTAACCACTTTCTTAACTTTGCCGTCGGCTGTCTTCACCAAATACATGCCCGAGGGGAGCGCGTCGAGGCTGTCGGCTGCCACCATGATGCCGTTGAGGCTGTAGATGGCCACCACTTGCGCTTGGGCGGCATCGACCGTGGTGATGCCCGTGGCGCCGCTAAGCACCACTGCATTAGACTCGGCCGACTCAATGCCATCGGTCACGGCGGTGACAGTGTAGCTGCCGTTGGAAGCCGAGGCCACATCGTAGGCAGTGCCCTCGATGGCTGTAGCTATGGCCACGCCGTCGCGATACACATTGTAGGTCTTGGCTGCTGCGGCTTTAGAGCGTGCGCGGCTGGGCGCGGTCACAGTTTGGTCGGCATCGGCCAGAATGGCGCTGATGCGCCAGTTGTAGTCTTGCTTAAACTTGGTCTTGAGCGAATACCAGTAGCCGTCGGAAGCCGTGGCCGAAAGCAGGTCGCTGTAGCCAGGAAGGGTCGACGGGCCGTCGTCCATCACCAGCGGCTTCTGGCCATTCTGGTAGGTGATGTGGTAGCCGAACGAGAGTTCGCGGCCTGCGGGAATTTCGTAGGGCACATTGAGGCGCACCTCGTTGAGGCCCACCTTGAGGTCGCTCACGGCCACAGGCTGCTCATAGAGGATGTCGTTGCCATTCATCACTATCACTGAGGCAGAGTTGAGCGCAACGTCGGCCAGCTTGAATGTGATGTGGGTAATCTTCTTGCCGGCGAATGTGGCAACCGAGTCGGCCGTGAAGCGCACGGCGCAGTAGCTGGTGCGCTCGCCGCTGCCGGTCATGCCCAGAGCCATGTCTTTGCTGCCGCGCTGGTAGGTGAGCACCTGCGAGTTGGCAGGGTCGCTCCACGAGAGCTTGAGGGTGCCGCCGGCGTAGCTGCCCGTGAGGGCGCAGGGGGCTTGCGGACGCTGCGCGATGGTGTTGTTCACAGTCACCACCTTGCTTGCGGGCGACTCCCAGCCGTTGGTGTAGACGGTGGTGACATAGTACTCAAATTGTCCGTAGCCCGACACGGTGGCGTGGTAGTCGGTGGCTTCGGTCTGCGCCACCACATCGCCGTTGCGATACACGTTGTAGCTCTTGGCCTTGGGGGTGGCCGACGACGCCTTGCGGGCTGGAGCCTTGACAGCGCCCTGCGGAGCGTCGACGCCAAGGCCCTCGACGGCTGCCTGACGCAACTCGGCGGCGCCAATTGAGAGGCGTGCAGCGCCAGAGGCATCGATGCAGCGGCCGTTTTCGAGCAGCACGGCAGGTGCCGACTCGCCGGCCGCAGCCATGGCAGTGGCGGCAATCACGATGTTGTATTTGCCATAGTCGGAGGCCACGGTGCCGAGCTTAAACCAGTTGGCACCGTCGGTGAGGCTCACCATGGCGCCGCCATCGACCAGCGGTCCGCCATCGAGTATCATCACGTGCTTGCCAGCGGGCAGTGTGGCGTTGTAGACCAGATAGAGGTCTTCGCCGGCAGGGATCTTGACAGGAGTGGTGAACGGCATGCTGTAGAGGTAGCCTGCCTCGATGTCGGAGCCAAGCACCTTTTCGCTGGCAAGGCGGTTGCCCTTGGAGTCGAGCACCTCGAGGCGCAGCGAGTCGATGGCCTCGCCCACCCCAAACTTAACCGACTTCAGCTCGTAGCCCGCATAGGGAGCAAGCTCTGATGCCTGGAATTTGGTGCCGTAGAGCATTTTGATGTCTTCGTCAAAGCCCACCAGATAGGCAGCCTTGCCATAGTGCTTGAGTTCGGCTGCACTTGCGCTCCACGTGAGGTCGAACTGCTTGGTGGAGTCGTTGAAGTTTGAGCTTATGATTGTGGGGGCGGCATAGGCTGCCGGCATGGTGTAGGTGAGCGAGGTGCTGAGCGCGGGGGCCTGCTTGCCGTCGTAGTTGGTGACGAGTGTGTAGGCGTGGGTGCATGGCTCGGTGGCCTCGTCGGCATATTCGGTGGCCTTGATGCCCGACGCCAGCAGCGAGCCGTCGCGATACACGTCATAGCCAGTGGGCGCCACCGGGGCGGCCGTCACGCCGCTGATGTCGGCCGTGAGCATGAAGTTGCCTGCAATGTTGCCTGCCGACAGGGCCTTCCACGATGGCTTGCTGTTCTTAAACGTTGACGAGGGCGAGCTGGTGGAGAAGGAGTTGCCCTTCACGTCGATGGCTGTGCCGCTGTCGACGCCAATGGGGTGCGCCCCCGAGGCGTGGGTGTAGTACACGCCAAAGGCATAGGTGCTGCCCGACTCAAGGGCGTAGGGCTTGGCAAGGGCGAACTTGGCCCACTGCTTGGCCTGCAGCGCCGCCACCACCGAGTCGGGAATGACTTCGTAGTAGTCGATGGCGCCGTTTTTCATCACAAACACTGTGGCGCTCTTCACAGCCTCGGCCAAATAGGAATTAACTGCGGTGATGCTGCCGCCCTGGCAGGCAAGCATGTCGCTGGCCGAGAACTCCTGCTTAACCCACACCTTGGGCGCAGAAGTGGATGTGCCGCCAATGCTTATGCCAGGAGTCTGGTTGCACCACGTGAGCTTGTGGTCGGCCGTGAGGGCAAGCGGCGCCTGCCACGACAGCTTGCCGCTGAGCTCGCTTGCTGTGCCGGTGAACGTGCTGGCAGGTGCAAGCATGTGGCTGGCCGCAACTGTGGTGGCGGTGACGGCGGCCGAAAGCTTCTCGTCGGGGCCATACACAGCACCCACTGAATATGTGTGCTGGCCGTCGGCCTCGCCAGTGAGTTGGTAGCCAGTGGCAGTGACAAGCGACTGATTCACCTTGCCACCGTCGCGATACACATTGTAGCCGTCGGGCGCGGCGGTGGCTGCATTGTGGAGCACTGCGGTGATGAGGAAGTCGCCGGGAGCCCCGGTCTGCCAGTTTTTGCCGTCGTAGGAATATATGTTGCCCTTGCCGTTGAGCGGGCTGCGGTCGGTGATGCCCACAAAGTTCTGATTGGCGCCATACTCAAAGCGCACGGCAAACATCACCTCGGCGCCGGCCGGAATTTTGTAGCCGCGGTCGAGGGCCACATGCTTCCACGTGTTTTTGGCCCAGCCCGCAAGGTCTACACTCTGGTCGCGCACGAGCTTGGAGTTTTCATATATCTGCACCCTGACGGCCGACACGTTGCGATACTGAAAGTAGTATATGCTGTCGACCGTTTCGCCTGCGTAGGCCTTGAGGTCGGCGGCGGTAAACTTGCTGCCGGCATACAGCACCACCGGGCCGCCGGGCGACTTCTGCTGGCCGTCCATGCCATTATAGTCCTTGCCGTCGTGCCACTTGAGCGACACCGTGCTGGCCGGAGCCTGCCACTGCAAGTCGACCGTCGAGAAGTTGACGCTGGCCGACAGTGAATGGGGCTGCCCCGTTTGCGCCCAGGAGCTGAGTCCTGCCGCGCAGGCCGCCGCCAACGCGACCGCCCTTAGAGCCAAAATCCGTTTTGTCATAATTTTCTGCTTTTTAATTATACTACATTATATTTTATGTGGAAATTTCTGCAAAATTAAACAAATTTGCGCTATTTAAGATAATAATTGCAGTTTTAATGCGATGCACGCGGTGCATTACTACGCTTTTGGGTTGCATGAGAGACAACGCAGCAACCCCCACTTGCCGCGCCCCAATGGTGGCGCACGGCAGGCGAGGGTTGCAGATAGCTGTGCAGTGACAGAGAGAGCTTACTCGCTCACACTCAGTCCAATTTGTGTATCACAAGGCCAGAGCGCAGTTTAGGCTCGAACCATGTGGCCTTGGGGGGCATTATGTTGCCCGTGTCGGCAATGTCGATGATTTGCTGCATGGTGACGGGATAAAGGGCCAGTGCCAGCTGCATCTCGCCAGAGTCGACGCGGCGCTTGAGCTCGCCCAGGCCGCGGATGCCGCCCACGAAATCGATGCGCTTGTCGGTGCGCAAGTCGGTGATGCCCAGAATGTCGCGCAAAATGAGGTCGCTGGAAATCTTCACATCGAGCACGCCTATGGGGTCGGCGTCGTCGTAGGTGCCCGGCTTGGCCGTGAGCGAATACCACTTGCCGGCCATATACAGCGAGAAATTGTGCAGGCGGCTGGGACGGTATTCGTCGGTGCCCATGCACTCCACATCAAAGTTCTGCGCCAGGCGGTCGAGAAGCTGCTCGGGCGTGAGGCCGTTGAGGTCGCGCACCACACGGTTGTAGTCCATCACCTTGAGGTGCGACTGCGGGAAGCACACGGCCAACAGGTAGTTGTACTCCTCTTTGCCAGTGTGGTGAGGATTGGCCTTGGCCTTGGCCTCGCCCACGTGGGCCGCGGCGGCGGTGCGGTGGTGGCCGTCGGCAATGTAGAGGTAGGGAATTGCGGCAAAGGCGTCGGTTATGGTCTTGATTGTGGCGTCGTCGGTGATGCACCAGAAGGTGTGCCCAATGCCGTCGTCGGCCACGAAGTCGTATTCGGGCTCGGTGGCGGCGGTTTCGCGAATCACCCGCTCGAGCACCTCATTGTCGGGGAAGGCGAGGAACACCGGCTCCACGTTGGAGTTGTTGACCTCGATGTGGCGCATGCGGTCGGTCTCCTTCTCGCGGCGCGTGAGTTCGTGCTTCTTGATACGGCCCGTGAGGTAGTCGTCGACGCTGGCGGCCACCACGATGCC
>CALBLR010000282.1 GCA_937896015.1 uncultured Prevotellaceae bacterium
AGCAGGCACAGTACACAAATATCAAGGGCGTGAGGAAGATGCCATAATAATGAGCGTGGTCGACAACCAAATTTCAGATTTTGCCGATGACGCCAACCTGCTGAATGTGGCCGTATCGAGAGCAAAAAAGAAATTCTGTCTGGTTATGACAGGCAACGACCAAAACAAGAACGGCAACATTATGGATTTGCTAAATTATATTGCCTACAACAACTGTTCAGTGACCGAAAGCAAATTGGCATCAATATTCGACTACCTATATGAGCAATACACCGAGCAGCGCATGGCATTCATTGAAGCAAATCCGCATATTTCGGAGTATGCCTCAGAAAACCTGACATACGCAATGCTTACCGATGTCATCACATCGGCCTCCCAATTTAAAGTGTTTAAGGTGCTGTGCCACGTTCCGCTGCGGCAGGTGGTGAAAGACACATCAATCATGAGTGAGGATGAGTTGAAATACGCCTCCAACTACAATACTCACATCGACTTCCTGATTATAAACAAGGTGAGCAAACTACCAGTGCTTGCTATCGAAACCGATGGCTATACATTCCACAACGAAGAGACCGACCAGCATCAGCGAGACTTAATGAAGAATCACATACTTGCATCGTATGGCCTGCCTTTGTTGAGGCTGTCTACAAAAGGCAGCGGAGAGAAGGAAAGGATTATTTCTTTGCTGAAGGAATTGACATAGGCATTTTGCGGTCATTGTGAATTTACTGCGCCGCGTCAACGCTTGGCAAAACTTTAGCAAAAGCGAAAATTAAGTGGCATATTGTTAATTGATTGGAAAAGCATTAACTTTGCACTGTGCAACAATTCTCTTGCATGGTGGCTCGCGCTGCGATTAATTGGGAATGCCGTGCAATCCGGCAACAGTACCCGCTGCTGTGAGACGCCTGAGAAGCTGCGCCGCAACGCCGAAGTTTCCCCACCGCTTTTTGCGTGGGGCGTCGGGAAGAGTAGCCACTGGCCGCGCCCAAACCGCGAGGCTGGGAAGGCTGGCGCAGTGGAGGTGCCGAGTCAGAACACCTGCCACCATCTGCATAGGGACGCACGCTAAAACCCACTGGGTGTGGCCCGACAGGCACACACGCAGAGTGAGCGAGCCAATTGCTGTTTCCGGGATTAGAGGCAGGAATAGAGCGACACTTGCAATCTTTTTTCATGGCATAGGGCCGCATGGCCTCGATGCCGGCATTTGCCGCTTGACTACAGAAAGGAATCCACCCTGAAAACCGCCTTTTGCTTTGCTGGAAGCAAACAGAATTGGCACTCAATGCAGTGTGCGGGGGCACGCCGCAACTATTTGAATTTGAAACGATAAAGAAACCAAGTGATTAATTACCAATTTTGTTTAACTTCCAAAACTTCCACTAACTATGTTTAGAAACAAGTTGGCCACGTTTTGCCACGCCATGCTGCTGATGCTGCTGTGGTGCGCTTTGCCTGCCTATGCGCAGGCCGAGAACACGCTCAACATGCCTCAGTTTGGCAAGCAGACCGTGACCGTGAGCGACGAGCTCACATTCTATGACATGAAAGGTACTGGAAAAATCAGCTCATCGACCAGCAACAACTCAATGGCGACTGTAGTGTTCAAACCCGCCGACGCGGGCAAGGCGATACAGATTGTGTTTGAGAGCATCGACGTGCAGAACGACGGCGCAAGCTGGCCGGGATACGTCAATGTATACTCGGGTGAGTTTGATGCCGACAACACCTTCAACTATCCCACAACCACGGGTGGTGTGCAGGGCACAAAGGGCTTTCCTGACAATGAGAACCTGCTTGCTTCGCTCGATGGCAAGTATTCCAACCTGGAATACACTTCGACCGACGCCAGCGGCGCCCTGTCGGTTTGCTTCCAGTACAAGTATGCCAAAGCCTGCGACGGCTGGGTGGCCAAGGTGCGCCAAGTTACCGTGAGCGACATGAAGCTCACCGGCGCCTCTACGTCATACGCCGGCGTGCCGGCCTCGGTTTATGCCGGCAAGAAGGGCGTGACTCTGGGCACGCTCAACATTGCCACTGAAGGCATCATGCACCCCGACACGCTGACCGCAATCAGCTTTGGCCTGCCAAAGAACGGCGGTGTGGTCGACGCCACCAAGCTGCGCTTGATGCACGGCGATTACGCCGTCGACGCCACTGTGGCCGATGCCGGCAACGGCTCCTACACCATGGCGGTCAGCAACAAGATAGGCACTGGCGACAACGCCTACACCATTGTGGGCGACGTGCTTGACTCGGCTCCATTCAACAGCGAGGTGAGCCTCGACATCACGGGCTTTGCCACCAAGGCATATCCCGCAGGCTACACAGGCCTTGTGAAGGGCGAAGCGGCCGTGAGCAAGGTTGCTCCCATGGTGCGTATGGGCACCACTCCAGCCACCTATACGGTTGGCGACCAGCCGTTGTCGTTCTACGACGATGGCGGCCCCGAGGGCAACATTTCGCAAAGCTTCTCGGGCCAGGTCACCTTCAAGCCCGCCACGGCAGGCAAGAAGGTGATGATCGACTTCTCGATGATTGACCTGTTCAACACTTCATCTATTGGCAAAAACGACATTCTGAATGTGTACTACGGCTCAAGCGCCAATCCCGACAGCCTGGCCGTCACCTATCTCAAGGAGAAATCGGGCGTGATTCGCTCGATGGCCGCCGACGGCGCGCTCACCGTGACCCTCACAAGCACCACCGGCACCGGATTCAAGAAGGGCTTTGAGGCCACTGTGTCGCAGTTCACCCCGCAGGCCATGACACTGAGCGGCGTCACCGCCGACAAGCCCACCACCACTACTGTAGCGGCCGGCGACACCGACCAGCCCATTATGCGCATCAAGCTCACCACGGCCAACACCGAGCCGGCTCTGCGCGCGCAGAAGATGACTTTCACCACCGCCGGCACAAATGACAAGGTGGCCGGTGCAAGCGTCTTCTTCACTGGCAGGAGCGCCGACTTCGGCACGGCCAAGAAGGTGGGCACGGCCATTGTGAGTGCCGACGACTTCGTGGTGCCCTTCACTGCCGACGTGGCCCTCACCGAGGGCGACAACTACTTCTGGCTGGCATATGACGTGAAAGGCAACGCCCTGAGCGGAGGCGCCATCGACGCCACCGTGAAGAGCGTGACCCTCTCGGGCAGCGAGCAGGCTGTGGCCGAGGGCAATCCCGCAGGCGAGCGCAAAATCGACAACGTGGTGATGTCGGCCATCGGCACCACCCACAAGACCATATATGGCGAGTGGACCTACAAGAGCACCCCTAACAGCAGCTACAGCGAGACTGGCTATGCCAGCACAGCCGGCGACCAGACGGTGGTGTTCACTCCCGGCACCGAAGGCCACAAGATAGAGATTGAGTTCAGCAAGTTCTCCATCTCTTATCCGTACTATTCAAGCAGTGACACGCCCTACTTCCGCATCTACAGCGGTTCGGAGGCCAATGCAGCCAATCTGCTTTGGGAATGCACTAAGGACACTAAGGACGCTGGTCCTGAGGGCAAGCTGCGCTCAACCGACCCCAACGGTGTGATGACCGTGGTGTTCAACGCCAACGGTGTGAGCAGCTACAGCGGCGGCTGGAAGGCTTCCGTGCGCGAATACATGTCGCAGCCCATGGCTGTCGACAGCGTGATTGTGACCCAAGCCTCGACTTCGGTGATTCCCACCAGCCCCGCCGGCCACAATCTGGCCATCATTGGCTTCAACATTGTCACCAAGGGCGACATCAATGCCAAGGAACTTTCGAAAATCACCCTCAACCTCAAGGGCTGCCAGGACAAGGTGGCCAAGGTAATGCTCTACAATCCTGAGTCGGCCGACACGCTGGGCGTGGCTGTGCCCGACGCCTCGAAGCAGAGCCTCGAAGTGGCGCTGAACGCTCCCGCAACCCTCGTTGAGGGCAACAACAACTTCATTGTGGCCTACGACATGCTCGAAGGCGTGTCGGCCGGCCAAAGCCTCACCTCAATCACCCTGAGCGGCAGCGATGTGGCTGTGCCCAACGGCGACCCCGCCGGCGAGCGCGTAACCAAAAACATCTACCTTATGGAGCCGGGCACTGGCCATGTGGTGACTGTGGGTCCCGAGGGCCTCATGTTCTACGACGACGGCGGTGCCACCGACAAGACCTCAAAGGGCCTGAAAGGCACCGTGACATTCGTTCCGCGCGATCCCGGCAAGGTGGTGCGCATGGTAATCAAGGAGTGGGGCGTTGGCGCCAACGACAACTTCAGCCTGTCGTTCGGCGGTGAGGACAAGGCCACTCCCGATGTAAAGTGGACCAACACCAAGGCAGGCGTGGGCACCGACCTGCGCTCGCTCAGCGACGACGGCAAACTCACCTTTAAGGTGGCTGCCGGCTCCTACTATCAGGGCGACGGCTGGGCCATCGAGGTGAGCGAATACGAACTGCAGTCGCTCAGCATCGACTCCGTGGCTGTGACTCCTGTGTGCACAGCCAGCACCATGGCCGGCTCCACCGAGGTGATGCAGCGCGTCGATGTGAAAGTGGGCGGCGACAAGGGCAACCTCAACGTTAGCTCGCTCAAGCTCAAGGTCGACGCCATGCAGCTTGCCGACGTGGCTGCCGTGCGCGTTGTCGCCACCGACACCGCAAGCGTCTACACTGCCAGCAAGGTGCTGGCAGAACTCAAGCCCGTAAGCAACGCCGACAATGAGATGGCTCTCGATTACGGCATCACCCTGCCTGGCACCTACAAGCTGTGGGTGGTGTACGACATAGCCCCGACGGCCATGCCGCAGAACACCATCAAGTCCGCTCTGCAGGGCATCACCATCTCGGGCATCACCACCGACCTCAGCGCAGCCGCCGTGGCCAAGACCACAGTGGCCAGCGGCATGCACGGCACATTCACCGTGGGCGCCTCGCGCAAAGCCGACTTCCCGACCATCAAGGCAGCTGTCGATGCCATGGCCAAAGGCATCGACGGCCCAGTGGTGCTCAATCTTGAAAGCGGCAGCTACAACGAGGTTGTCACCATCAAGGACATCAAGGGCGCTTCGGCCACCAACACCATCACCCTGCGCTCGCAGTCGGGCAAATACCAGGATGTGGTGATTTATGACAACAAATACAACGAGCCCGGCTACAGCGACGACAAGCTGGACAAGGAGTTTGGCGTGTTCACTGTGTATGGCACCCCCCACGTCACCGTTGAGGGCGTCACAGTGAGCACCACCGACACCAGCTACCCCTCGGTGATGCGTCTGCAAAACGGCAGCACACACTTCACTCTGCGCAATTCTAAGCTGCTTGCTCCCGAAACGGAGTCGTACAGCGCCAACGTCGACCTGTTTGAAGTGCATGTGGCTTCCGACCGGCCGCAACACGTGAGCCACTTCGTCACCATTGACAACAACGTGCTCGATGGCGCCTACAACGCCCTCTCGATGGGCGCGCAGTGGATCACCAACCCCTATGAGACTGGCGATGTGATCACCAACAACGTGTTCCGCAACCAGGGCGCAAAGGGCATCTACCTTATGGACGCCGACAATGTGACCATCAAGGGCAATGTGTTTGAGAACAATGTGACCGGCAAGAGCGACTATGACGCAATCGACATCACTGCCACTGGCCGCAACCTGATTGAAGGCAACACATTCAACCTGGCCACCAAGAACTACTGCACCGCAATATATGTGCGCAGCATGCTCTCCGACGAGGCCCAGCCCAGCGTGATTGCCAACAACGCCATCCGCCTTGCCCCCGAAAGCACCAGCGCAAGCTATGCCATGCGCTTCTCGTCGGCATCGAGCAACGTGAATGTGGCCTACAACACCGTGAGCCTTGTGGGCGGCGGCTCTTCGTCGGCCGCAGTGATGCTCGGCGATGTGGTGAAGGGCACATTTGTCAACAACCTGCTCCAGAACGAGGGCAACGGCTATGTGTGGCGCGCCAACAAGGCCGACTACATTGCCGATGCCGAGTTCAAGCGCAATGTGATGCACACGGCAGGCACCAGCATAGCCTATGTGGCAGAAGCCATATCGGGCCGTGAAGACTGGGCCGAGACCACTGGCGACACCACCAGCATCGATGCCTCCAAGGCATTTGTGAGCGACATCGAACTGATGCCAGCGAGCGCCGACAACCTCAACATTGCCGAGCCTCTGAGCTATGTCACCACCGACATCACCGGCGCCACACGCGCCGCCGCTCCCACAGTGGGCGCCTACGAGTTCAGCGACCAGTTCCCGATTCCCGACTACGCCGAGGGCTACCCGCAATTTGTGGGCATAGCCAACACCTCGGCCACAATGGTTGTCAAGACCACAGCAAGCGGCATGGCCGCAGTGCTTGTGAAGAAAGCCAGCGAGGCCGCGCCCACAAGCGAAGATGTTGAGGGCAGCGACAACATTGTGGACGTGCGCCGCGGAGTTGAGACCGAAATAGCACTCAGCGGCCTTGAGAAGTCTACCGACTACAAGGCCTACTCGGTGCTCTACAACGTTAAGGGTGAGAAGAGCGGCGTGATTGTGAGCGATGTGTTCACCACCGCCACCGATCCCACTCAGGTGTCCACATTCGAGAATGTGACCACCACCGCCACCGGCTTCACCGACGGCACCGCAGCCTTCAAGGGCTTTGAGGTGGTGACCGTGACCGACGCCGTGGTCGACGGCAACAAGGTGGCACAGGTGGCCGCCGGCGCAACCGGCGAGGTGTCCATCACCAACTCGGAGAAGGGACTTGTGCTCAACGGCTTCTTTCTGAAGTCGGCTTCGGCAGTGGCCGCAGCCACCGCCGACACCACATTCACCCTGCCCTCTACCGGCGGCAAGTGGATGTTCATCAATCTGCGCGACAAGGGTCTTATCGCAACCCTCAAGCTCACTGCGGGCGACAGCCTGCTGCAAATCGACAACTTCAGCGGCGAGCCGCTCGACCTCATAGCTCTGCTCAGCGATGTCACCGTGAACAAGGGCGGGCAGTTTACCCTTGCGCCCAGCATCAACGCCTCGCGCGGTGTGGCTCCCTACACCTATAAGTGGACCAGCCTCTATGGCGCCGACCTTGGCACCGCCAGCAGCCTCAGCATGACTGCCAGCAGCCTTGGCATCTACAAGGTCACCGTGACCGATGCCTGGGGCAACACCAGCGACGCCAGCGCGCAGGTCAACGTGATTGGCAAGGCAGTGCCAGGCACCTTCGAGGAGAAGACCCTCGATAGCGAGACCTACTGGAACGGAGAGAACACCGGCAACAGCGTGAGCGGCACCCTCAGCTACTGGTACACCGGCTCTTATCTGCTTGCCGTTCAAAACCACACCGCCACATGGTGGGGCGGCTTCGGCCTGTCGAATGAAACGAGCACCGAGTACACTTCGCTCAGCCACCAGTTCCGTTCGTCAACCGGCGGCGGCCACAACTCGAGCAACTATGGCGTGTACTACCCGCTGAGCAGCGCCGATCTGCGCGTCACCAACAGCGCCGACGGCGACAGCATCAACGGCTTCTACATCACCAACAATGCTTATGCGCTCTCTTCGATGCTCAATGGCGACGGCATGGCCAAGCCGTTCAAGAAGGGCGACTACTTTAAGGTGACCGTCAAGGGCTACAACGGCACCTCTCAGGCCACGGGCTCGGTCGACTTCTATCTGGGCGACTACCGCGCTGCCAACAGCGCCGACCACTACCTGCTCGACACATGGCAGTGGGTTGACCTGCGCCCGCTGGGCAAGGTGAAGACCCTCACATTCAGTTTCGACGGCACCAAGGGGAACGACATGGGCCTGACCACGCCCACCTACTTCTGTATCGACGACCTGAATGGCGAGCGCGACATCACCGTGGCCGATCAGGTGACAGTGCCTGTTGGCAGCAAGAATGTGCAGCTGGCCGGCCTGTTCACCCTTGAGGGCAACGGTGCCACCGTGACCTACGCATTCCCCGACGGAGTGGATTCAACCGACATTGAGGCGGCTATCGACGACAACGGCATGCTCACGCTCACCGGCAAGACCGAGGGCGCTGAGGCAAGCGTGCTGCTCAGCGCCACCGAGGCCGGCAAGACGCAGTTTGTGCGCCTGCCCGTCAAGGTGGAGCGCGGCACCGGCGTCGACCATGTGGGTGTCAGCACCGACGTGGCCATCTATCCTGTGCCCGTCACCAGCGTGCTCAACATAGCCACTTCGCTCACCGGCTACACCGTGAGCGTGTTCAACACCGCCGGTGCGGCAGTCTACTCTAAGGCTGGCCTCAGCGGCAACGTGACCATTGAGCGCGGCAACTGGGCCGCAGGCGTGTATGTGGTTAAGGTCGCAGCCGCCGACGGCACCAGTGTGGTCCGCCGCATCACAGTGAAATAACCCCCTGAAATGGCCGCATAGCCATTTTAACCAGTAGAAACGACGCAGGGCCGGACTTCCGCAAGGAAATCCGGCCCTGTATCGTTGTGCCCCCCAACTGCGCCACAAGCCGCAGCCATGCATTCCAGCGGAATGCGACCGCCGCCGCCCATTACTTCTTCTCGGCAGTAGTAAAAAATTGAACAGCAAAGCATGCTTTATGTGTTTTTCTGTTCAAAATTTGACTGTTTTTTTTAGAATGGAGAGGGGGCGGTGACGGTGATGCGGCGGCCTGTGACGGGATGGGTGAATGT
>CALBLR010000283.1 GCA_937896015.1 uncultured Prevotellaceae bacterium
GAGCTTGGCCTCGGTGCGGTCGAGGATGTCCTTTTTAAGGGTGTCGATTTTGTCCCACAGCGGCTCGCGCTCGTCGTAGTCGAGCTTTTCGATTTGCTGCTTGATGTCGGCAATCTCGTCGCGCATGGGCTGCACCTCGTCGGCCAGGGCCTTGCGTATGGCTGCCGAGCGGGCGCGCAGTTCGTCGTTGCTAAGTTTCTCAATCTCGGGGTAGATGGCCTTGATTTGATTAACTATAGGCATCAACTTCTTCATGTCGCGGTCGCTCTTGCTGCCGAAAATTGATTTCAGAATGTTGTTGAATCCCATATGTTGTGAATGTTTTTTTGTTGTCTGTGTCAGATGAAAAAATATCGGGTTGCAGCCGTTGCCGGCCGGCCGTGGCTGGCACGGCGCGTCGGGGCTCTGCTACAAGCCACAAAGATAGTAAAAATGTTTTGATTTTGAAGAATTTGAGGCCCACTAATGCAGTGCGAGCGGGCTCAGGGCTGCCGCATTGGGCGAGCGTATGCGCAGCAGGCGCGCCACGGTGGGCGCCAGCAGTGCCGCGTCGATGGTGCTGCCCGTGCGCTGGGCGCGCACTTGCGGTGCCAGTATCATTATGGGGGCGCAGGCGGCAGTGGCCCGCACATGCTTCACAGTGTGCGTCTTGCCCTGTGTTTCCACCACGTCCCATCCGGGGGCTATCTCCACCGTCACGTCGCCTGCCAGCTGTGGCACGGTGGCGCGGTTGATGGCTTTCATGTCGTCGCCCGAGGGGTTGTTGAGAATTTCGTCGAGTGTGTAGGCGGCTGTGATGCCGCTCATTTGGCGCAGGAATGCGCTGGCCTCGGCCCGCACGGCGGCCAGGTTGGCGTTGCGCTCCTTTATGAGCCGGCGGTTGAGGTAGAAGCTGCCGTGGTGGTAGCCCTGCACCCAGTTGCCGTTGCCGTGCACCGCCATCAGGTACATGTTGAGCAGCGATGTGGCGCGGTCGGGGTGGAACTCGCCGGTGGGTATCTTGAATTTCGGGTCTACGGCGTGGCCGGTGTCGAAGTGGCCCGTCGATGCCACAAACACCACTGCGCGGCCGCGGCCCACGGCGGCGTCGATGGCCGCCAGCAGGCGCGCTATCTGGCGGTCGAGCCTCAGGTAGGTGTCGGCCAGCTCAAACCGGCCGTCGCCGCCCTTGGCCCACTGCACGGGCGCGGCGCTCAGCCCCACGTTTATCATGTCGAGCTGCCCGCGGCGGCCCAGCTTCAGGCTGTTGAGGCAGTCAATGGCCACGCTGGCCACCTCTTCGTTGGCCAGGGCCGACTGCTTGAATCGCTTGATGCGGTCGGCCTGCTGGCCGCCGAATGTGTAGCGGAATGCGTAGTAGCGGCTGGCCTCGGGCACGCTGGTGTATTGCCCTGCGGGCAGCAGCGGCTGCCACTGCATGGTGTCGAGCCTGGCGGCCAGCGGACGGCCGTAGTTGCGGCTTTGCACGCACTGCGGCACCTCGGGATAGTAGGTGGTTGATGCCCAGTTGCCGGTGGCGTCGTTAATCCAGCAGGCGCCGTTGGCGGCGTGTCCGGCAAGTGCTATGGCCATTTGCGCGTCGGGGGCTATGGCATACACGCTGCCCAGCCCGTTGTTGTCGATGCGCACCTCGTCGGCCAGCGTGGAGGCCTGCAGCGCGGCGGCCGAATATTTGTCGGTGGTGAAGTTGCCTATGTAGTGGCTGTCGGCGAATATGTCGCGCGCCACCAGTTTGTCGGGGTCGAATGTCTGGCCCCATGCCACGCCGTTGATGCGCGGATATGCGCCGGTCATCAGCAGTGCCGTGCCCGATGTGGCGTCCACCTGCGGGCAGTTGAAGGCGGCGTTGTCAAACACTGCCCCCTCGCGCAGCAGGCGGTTGAAGCCGTCGGCCGACATTTGCGACTGCAGCAGTTCGATGTAGTCGCTGCGCAGCTGGTCGATGACGATGCCCACCACCAGCTGGGGCTGGCTGCCTTTTACCTGCGACAAGGCCGACAGCGCCACCATCGACGCCACTATCGAGGTGGCGAGGCGGTTCATTCGTTGTCGGCGGTCGTTGCGCATTGTGGTAGGTTTATTGTTTTGTCTTATTGTTTGCAATGTCGATGGCCAGCAGTGTGGCCGGCCTTATGGCAAGTGCGGCCATAAGCGGAATGAAGGCCGCGTTGGGCACCTGCATGCCTGAGGCAAAGCACACTGCCGCGGCGGCGATGGCCGTCAGCATGGCAATGCACAGGGCCGGCATGAGTCTGCCGCCACGGTGCCACACTGCCACGGCAGCCGCCAGATATAGCGGATGCAGCCACACGGCGTTGACGTTGGGCGATGTGGCCTCGTGGGTCGAGACGAAGGTCAGGAACCACACCAGGCAGCCGGCGGCGCCGGCAGCAGTCCACAGCAGGGTGTCGGGCCACCGCGATGGCTTGCGGCGGCGCCAGTCGGCCCGGCTCACGGCTGCCACAGCCAGCAGCAGCGCAATGGCTGCCGCCATGGGCGTCAGCGGCCATGGGGTGGGGGACAGTGCCAGGCCGTCGTCGCTGCCTGGGTTTATCACCCTGGTGCCGGTCACCAGCGGCACGCGGCGGCCGTCGCGCTCAATGGTGGCGCGGCTGGCGGCCTGCATCAGCACCACGGGCGCAAACATCTGCTGCCGTGTGGTGATGGCGGTGTCGAGCCCGCATCCCAGGGCCAGGTCGATGCCCAGCTGCTCCCACGGG
This sequence comes from uncultured Prevotellaceae bacterium, assembly GCA_937896015.1. Lineage (GTDB taxonomy): Bacteria > Bacteroidota > Bacteroidia > Bacteroidales > Muribaculaceae > Sodaliphilus. The sequence continues at coordinate 2,721 of CALBLR010000283.1, forward strand.
TAGTTGCGGTTGTAGTGGCGCATCATCTGGCGGTAGGTGACGCCCTGCTGCAACTCGGGCCAGTTCACGCCCCCGCACACTGCCTCAATCATGTCGCGCGGACGGGTGGCGCAGTTGTCGCTCACATACTTGTAGCGGTAGGTGGCCATGTCGGGCATTATGTTGCGCATCAGGCGGTCGCGCATGGCGCGCGCCTGCTGCTGCGTGAGGTTGAGCCGCTGCTCCACCGCTTTGCGGCCGGGTGTGAAGGGCATGCTGCCGCGCGGCACGGCCACGCACATATAGTCGGTCTTGCCTGTGGCAAAGCGCAGGGCAAAGTTGGGCGCGTTGAAGTCAAACGTGCCGTAGTTAAACAGCAGGTCGTTGCCGCCCTCGGTGGCCACCCGCAGCTCGGTGTGGCCAAACAGCTCGTAGATTTCGCTTCCGGGGTAGTAGGTGATGAGGCTCACCGTCACGCTGTCGGCCTCGCCGCCGCTGTCTCGGTATGTGTCGGGCAGCAGTTGGGCATGCGCGCCCGCTGTGCCCGCAGCTGTCAAGGCGGCGAGCGCTATCGCGAGTCTTTTTATGTGGCGTAGGTTGAGTCTCATTTCTTAGCGCAAGTGACAATAATCGTGCCAAAAGCCCGTACCTGTGAGTGCGGCGGCAGATTTGTCGCCACAAATATAGTCATTTTTTTTCAAAGTGAGTGGCTTCGCGGCATCAGGCGTGGACCGAAGCGGCCAAAACGGCCTCGGCTGCGGCTTTGAGCGATGGCTGGGTGGCGCCGTTGAGGCTGATTTCGCGCAGCGAGCGCACCGCAAGCGTCAGCGGGGCGGTTGCGGCCACGGCGATGCCGCTGCGCAGCATCGCGCTGCTCGCACACCGGCGCAGCAGCGTGTCGGCGCACTCAAGGCGCACGGCGGCCACGGTGGGCAGTGCGGCCTCGAAGTCGCATGTGTCGGGACTGAAGGCGATGTCGGGGTCGGCAAACATGTGCTGCATGGCTCCGCCCATCACCACATCTTCGGTGCGGCCGCAGGTCATGCTGCGGTCGTCGGCTATCTCCCACAGTG
>CALBLR010000284.1 GCA_937896015.1 uncultured Prevotellaceae bacterium
TTGGGCAGGTATTAGAAGTTGTTGTCGCGGTCGAAGGCTTTGGCCACATCGTCGCGCACGCCAAGGTCTTCCACTTCGCGTGGCTTGGCGTCGGATGCGTATTCGCGCGCCACGTGGTTGGGCACAAAGTCGATAATCACCTTCAGCCCCTCGCGGTGAGTGCGCGCCACAAGGTCATCAAACTCGCCCATTCTGCCCCTCACGTCCTCGGCCAGGTCAGGGTCGATGTCGTAGTAGTCGCGAATGGCGTATGGCGACCCGGCGTTGCCCTTCACCACATGCGGGTTGCATGGCTTGATGCCGTAGGCCGAGTAGTCGGTCTTGGTGGCGTGCTCTATGACGCCCGTATACCAAATGTGGGTTACACCAAGGTCCTTTATGCTTTTCAGCACGTTGGCGGTGATGCCGTTCAGCTTGCCGCTGCCATTCTCGGTGTAGGTGCCGCCGGGCTTGCAGTTGGCGTTCATGTTGCCAAACAGGCGCGGAAGCAGTTGGTATATTATAGGCTTTGACTTATTGTTCATCGCATTGGGCTTGTTATAATTGAGAAAAAAGTTGTGTGAGGCCCAGTGTGGGGCTTCGCACAACAAATTTAATAATAAAATGCGGAAGTAGGGCAATGCACATGCAACAAAAAAGGTGCGGCCTTGAAACCGCACCTTTACAAGTGAAATATTATGTTGCAATATTATCCGAGGAAGCCGAGCAGCACACCTGCTGCCACAGCCGAACCAATCACACCAGCCACATTCGGGCCCATGGCGTGCATCAGCAGGTAGTTCGACGGGTCGTATTTCAGACCCATGTCGTTAGAGATGCGCGCGGCCATAGGCACTGCCGACACACCGGCGTTGCCAATGAGCGGGTTGAGCTTCTTGTTCTTGGGAAGAATGAGGTTGAACAGCTTCACAAAGCATACGCCCGAAGTTGTTGCAATCACAAATGCCAGGAAGCCGAGCAGGAATATGAACACAGTGTCCTGAGTGAGGAACTCAGATGCCTGAGTCGACGCACCCACAGTGACGCCAAGCACAATTGTCACCATGTCGGTCATGGCGTTGCTTGCAGTCTTGGCAAGGCGGGTGGTGACACCGCTCTCACGCAGCAGGTTGCCGAAGAACAGCATGCCCAGCAGGGGCAGGCCCGACGGCACGAAGAAGCAGGTGAGGATGAGGCCGAAAATCGGGAAAAGAATCTTCTCGTTTTTCGACACCTTGCGGGCGGGCTTCATCTTGATGAGGCGCTCCTTCTTGGTGGTGAGCAGTCGCATAATGGGAGGTTGGATAACCGGAACCAGCGCCATATAGGAGTAGGCGCACACTGCAATTGCACCCATCAGGTTTGGGGCAAGCTTCGACGAGAGGAATATGGCAGTTGGGCCGTCGGCACCGCCGATGATGGCGATTGCGCCAGCCTGGTCGGGCATGAAGCCGAGTGCCAGGGCAATCATGTAGGCGCCGAAGATGCCAAACTGGGCTGCGGCGCCCACCAGCATTAGCTTGGGGTTGGCCAGCAGCGACGAGAAGTCGGTCATTGCGCCAATGCCAAGGAATATTAGCGGTGGATACCAGCCTTGCCTAACGCCCTGATAGAGGATGTTGAGCACTGAGCCCTCTTCATATATGCCAATCTCGTTGCCGCTCTGGAAGGGGATGTTGCCGATAAGGATACCGAAACCGATGGGGACAAGGAGCATGGGCTCAAAGTCGTGCTTGATGGCCAGGTAGATGAACAGCAGGCCAAAGCAGAGCATAATCAAGTGCGGCCAAGTCACATTGTCAAAGCCTGTGAAATGCCAGAACTGAGCAAGATTGCTGCTTAAAAAACTGTCTAACAATACCATAATTATGCAATTACCATTATTGTAGTGCCTTCAAGCACTGAATCTTCTTTAGCCACATTGATCGACTTCACCACACCGTCTTTGCCGGCGTGAATCTCGTTGCCCATCTTCATGGCCTCAAGTATGCAAACCACATCGGCGGCCTTAACGGCCTGGCCTTCCTTGACGTTGATTTCCTTGATGACGCCAGGCAGGGGCGATGCAATCACAAAGTCGCCTGCGGCCACATTGGCGGCTGCCTTGGGGGCTGCCTTGGGTGCCACGGGCGCGTCGTCGGCCACTACCACGCGCTTAATGGCGGGTGCCGACTTCTTTTGCGGCATGTCGAGCTCAACATTATAGGCAACGCCATTCACCTCGACGTGTGCCACATTGTTATCTATGTCGCCAACGGCAACTGTATAGTCGTTGCCATTGATTTTACATTTGTATTCTTTCATTGATGTAAATTGAATCGTGTTTGTTTAAAGTGAATTATTTCTCTGGCATAGTGCGCAGCAGGTTTAGCTTCGAGCCCCAACCGCTGTTGGTGGTGCGGCGCTTGGCAAAGGTGAGCACACCACTTTCGTGGTCGTGGGCGTTGAGGTGCAGGTGCAGGGCAAGGCCTATGGCTGCCACCACCTCGTCGTCGTTGGTCTCCTTCTCGGGCTCAAGGTCGTAGGTGGGCACCTTCACCGATTGAATCTCACTCTTCTTGCCAGCCTTGACTGCAACCTTGGCAAACAGCTTGAAGCAGATGTAGAGCAGAATGAGCGCACTGAACACAATCAGCATGGCTATGATGGCAATGATGAAGCCGTGAGGATCCTTCTCGTGGAACTTCTCAATGTTCTCATTCACGTTGCTTGTGTTGTATTTGCCGGGGGTGATGGCGGTGGCGTCGGTCTTGCCGTCTCTAATCGACCACAGCGACGGGGTGAACTCGTGGGCTATTGAGTCGTGTCCGTCGACGTTGCGCGCATACGAGCAGTTGGCGGGCAGATTGGCAGGCACTGTGACTTCGTCGACCAAATCACCGTTTACATCATAAAGAGCAATGTAGTTCTCGCGCCCTGGTGTGAGCGTGAAAGGCAGGTATAGCGCACCGCCGGCCTGGTGGCCGTTGGCAAAGAGCACAACGTGGGTGCGCGGAGCAATGTCGGTCTCAGCGTCGCCGCCTGGGATCTCATACACGCTGGGATCGGTCTTGGCGAGTTGCTGCAGATACAAGTTCTTGTCCTTTTTGGGCAGGTTGAGCTTCTTGGTGGTGAGAAACATCTGCTCGATGCCATTGGTGCCATATGAGGCGTTGAAGAGCTCAATCCAGCCGCTTCTGTGACCGTAGTGGTCCACATAGTTGCTGTCGTTCTGCACCATCACCTCGTTGATGCGCATGTCCATGCGGCCCTGCGCCAGCGCGGTCAGTGACATTATGGCAGCAAAAAGAACTAATAATATTCCTTTCTTATTCATTATGAATATGCTTGATTTTTTAGAGAGGTATGTTGCCGTGCTTCTTAGCAGGGTTGACTAACTTATTGGTTCTTAACTGCTCAAGGGCACGAATCACGCGGAAGCGTGTGTTGCGCGGCTCTATCACATCGTCGATGTAGCCATATTTGGCTGCGTTGAACGGAGTGCAGAAC
>CALBLR010000285.1 GCA_937896015.1 uncultured Prevotellaceae bacterium
ACATAAACAATTAACTAATAGCGAATTGCGGCGGACATGGCATGCCGCGTCCCTACAGTTTCCGTCGATTCATCACACGCCAACTCGCCTGAATTGCTACTTATGCTTGTCACAGTAGCAGCATCAGCTTTTCCCTCACCCTTGCGAGCAGCGCATCGAGGTCCGAAGGGATGCCCCGTGCGTCGCACTGCTTCAGCTTGTCGACGGCCTCCGTCACCAGCTCATACATGTCATCGTCGATGGGCGAGTTGGAAATGGAGTAGTCGGGGTCGGCATAGCGGTAGAACTTGTTGCCGTACACCTCAATGGGGCATTGTAGCCGAGCTTGTCCGAACGCATCACCTGCAGGTCGGCCTGCACGGTCCTGACCGACACCCCACTGGTGATGCCCTCCATCTCATAGAGCGCGTCCGAGCAGGCCTCCACAAGGTCGAGTGTCCATCGGCGGTATTTGTTCCTCAAGCATCTGTCGAGGGTCTTGTATCTTATAAGAGCATTTTTGTTAACTGGCATGATTGTGATTGAATATTGATTGTGATTATGAGTGCCATGCCGCTCGGCAGGGAGAGACGCCCGGGGTGGGGCAGGGCCAAAAAAAAGACGGGCCGGGAAGCGTTGCGTGGACTTCCCGACCCGAGAGTGTGTTCCTCGTTGTTGATTGCCTGTTTTGTCGTTGCTTTTTTGAGGGTCAACTCACACACCTGTTGCTTTGGCGCCGGATCAGTCCATCATTACTTCGGAAACAGCTGCTAAACGCAAATGCGTAGCGGCTATCACCGCGGCTTTGATAGCTGCGGCGCCAAGCGGTTGCAGATGATATGTCGGCTGTAAGTTTCAGCATTGCATGAGTCTTAATGTCTTTAGTCCCAAAGCGGCCGTAAAGGCACACAAGTTCAATGGATTGTGTAGCCACTGCCAACCCGCCATCAGGCACAGTGCCGCAAAGATACACCCCCACTCCGCACCCTATCTGCGCACCCCCTGAAAATAATCGCTTGTGGGGCTGAATTTGGTGGAGGGGTTGCATATCTGTGGGCAAAAGCGTAATTTTGCAGCCGCCTATCGGCCGACGTGGCCGCTGGGCGCGGAAACATCAACAACAAACGAATTCGTAAGTAGATAGATATGGACTGGCTGTCGTCAATATTGCTCGAGCACTCGTCGCTGCAGGCGGTGATAGTGATTTCGCTGCTGTGTGCCATTGGCCTTGCATTGGGCAAGATAAGGGTGCTGGGCGTGTCGCTTGGGGTGACTTTTGTGTTCTTTATGGGCATTCTGGCCGGCCACCTGGGCATCAGCGTCGACCCGCAGGTGCTGCGCTATGCCGAAGACTTCGGCCTGGTGCTGTTTGTCTACGCCCTGGGCCTGCAGGTGGGCCCGGGCTTCTTCAGCTCGATGCACCACAGCGGCATCAGGCTCAACATGCTGGCGCTGGCCGTGGTGCTGATTGGCACGGTGATGACGGTGCTGATGCCCGCGGTGTGCGGCGTGAGCCTGGGCGACGCCGTGGGCGTGATGTGCGGCGCCACCACCAACACTCCCGCGCTGGGCGCCGCCCAGCAGACTCTGGCCCAGCTGCGACTGCCCACCAGCAGCGCGGCGCTGGGCTGCGCCGTGACCTATCCGCTGGGCGTGGTGGGCGTGATAATTGCCATAATGCTCATGCGCAAGGTGCTGGTGCGCCCGGCCGACCTGCAGCCCAAGGGCGATGACACCAACGAGGACCACACCTACATTGCCGCCTTCCGCATCCACAACCCCGGCATATTCGGCAAGCACATTGGCGAGGTGGCCAAAATCAGCCACCAGCAGTTTGTGATTTCGCGCCTGTGGCGCGACGGCAAGGTGACGGTGCCGTCGTCTAAGACCGAGCTGCGCGAGGGCGACCGCATATTGGTGGTCACCAACGAGGAGGCCGCCGAGGCCATGACGCTGCTATTCGGCGAGAAGGAGGACACCAACTGGAACAAGGAGGACATAGACTGGAACGCCATCGACAGCAAACTCATATCGCAGCGCATACTCATCACCAAGCCCGAAATCAACGGCCGCAAGCTGGGGTCGCTGCGCCTGCGCAACCACTATGGCATGAACATCAGCCGCCTCTACCGCAGCGGTGTGCCCCTGCTGGCCACTCCCGACCTGCGCCTGATGCTGGGCGACCGCATCACGGTGGTGGGCGACGCCGAGAGCGTGCACAATGTGGAGAAGGTGCTGGGCAACGCGGTGAAGTCGCTCAACGAGCCCAACCTGATTTCGGTGTTTATCGGCATGACCATTGGCCTGATTTTGGGCTCTATCCCAATCCTGATTCCGGGCATCAGCGCGCCTGTGAAGCTTGGTCTGGCCGGCGGCCCCATAATTGTGGGCATCCTCATCGGCACCTTCGGCCCGCGCCTGCACATGGTCACCTACACCACACAGAGCGCCAACCTAATGCTGCGCGCCTTGGGCCTGGCCATGTATCTGGCCTGCCTGGGCCTTGACTCGGGCCGCGACTTCTTTGCCACCGTGATGCGTCCCGAGGGCCTGATGTGGGTGGCTGCGGGATTTGTGCTCACGGTGCTGCCCGTGCTCATTGTGGGCGCGCTGTCGCTGCGGCTGCTCAAGATGGACTACGGCACCATATGCGGCATGCTGTGCGGCGCCATGGCCAACCCCATGGCCCTGAACTATTCCAGCGACCTGCTGCAGAGCGAGCGCCCCTCGGTGGCCTATGCCACGGTGTATCCGCTCAGCATGTTTGTGCGCGTCATTGTGGCGCAGGTGGTGCTGCTCGTGTTTCTGTGACGCACGCGCCGCAACGCTTTTTAACTTATGAGATAACAGTGGTGGACAAATCACAGCGTATATTTGCACCATCAGTTTTAGTAACCCCAAACGCTATTCAGCTATATTTTCATTTTTATGGACACTTCCAGCCAATGCCCATTGCAGTTTAGGCGGCTCACGCGCGAGTCGCTGCCCCTGGTTGAGCCCTACCTTCAGCGGTCGGGCAGCCTGTCGTGCGACTATTCGGTGGGCGGCATCTACATGTGGATCGACTATTTCAAATATCACTATTGCATTTGCTCCGACACCCTGTTTATCAAGGGCGTGGCCGAGGACAACCGCCACGAGGTGGCTTTTTCGCTGCCCATAGGCTCGCTGCCGCTGGCCCATAGCGTGGAGCTGCTCAAGGCACACTGCAGCGAGGCAGGCGTGCCGCTTGTGTTCTCGGCCATCACCGAG
>CALBLR010000286.1 GCA_937896015.1 uncultured Prevotellaceae bacterium
TTGTTCAAATACACACACCCGTTGTGTATTTAGTCATAAATGTTGTACATGTCTTTTTTTTTCAGTCTTTTTTTGTGGATTTACTAAGTGTTAGTTAGTGAAAAGACCGAAAGACTGCATGGGCCATGCTACCAAGTGTATCTTATTCCCAGTGGCATAGTGAACATAAACGGGTGCTTGGTCCAGTAGGTGTGGGTGTTGCTGCCATTTGGAATATACCAGTTGAATGTGGGCTCGGCATACACGCTCCACTTGGGCATAAAACGGTATTGAATGCCAACGCTTGCGCCCACGGCCCATTGGAATGGCGGTGTGAAGTGGCTCGAATTGCGGTATGTCACTTTGCCTGCGGTGACGTAGCGTCGGGCTTGTTGGCCATAAACTGGCACATTAAGCACCGCTCCCGCCGAAGTGTAGATGCCCCACCACGTCTGGCTCGGAAGCCAGTCATACGATATGCGCAGTGGCAGGCCCACATAATGCACGCTTTGCCGCCGGGCAATGCAGTTGTTGTTGGCGCCAAGCGTGAAGTCCGACTTTAGCAGCGAGTATTGCACCCCCGTCTCCAGCCTCCAGTGGCGGTCAAGCGATTTTGCCGCCGCCAGCGAAATGGTTATGGGCCGTAAGTGGCGTTCGCGTTCAATTATCTGTCCGTTATTTTGGGCTGAGATTTCAATAAGGGCAATGCTGTCTTGCCCCATGCCGCTATGCTTAATGCTCATCAGGTAGCTGTGCATCTGCTCCCATGTCTTGAAGTTGTCGACCACACCTGTCGTGGCGTCAGCCGCTGGTGGTGTGTCGTTGGCAATCTGTGTTTTGTATGCCCCTTCGAAAGTGCCTGGACCCACCGAACTGGCGGCAAGCAGTTGCCACTTGCCACTGTGCTTTACTTTTGCAGTTTCGGCCACGTTCACATTAATGTCGGGCATGAAAATCTGCGATGTGTCGGCTGGCACTGAACCGGCCGAATCGGTTTCGGGCACATTGGCCATATAGGTGTCGTCCGCCTTGCCTGCGCCCACAGAGTCGCGGACGGTGCCTTGACAAGTGTCGGTTGCCGCTATAGTAGTGGAATATGTAGGAACTGGAATGTGCAGTGGCGCCTTGGCATTGGGTGACGAACTTTTGATGCTTTGCCTGTTGGGATTGTTGCGGCTGCTCTCTCCCACTTTGTCCTTGCTGATGATTTGGGCGTTGCCGTGGTCGCTATTCGGCTCTTTGCTGAGCATCAACTTTAGCAGTGCGACGGCAACCAGCAATGCGAGAGCACCGACTTGCGCCATGCGTGCCGAAAGCATTTTTCTGAGCATCCGCTTCGCCCGCAGCAGCTGCGAGGATGAGCTATGCGGTTCAATGCCGAGCAATGCGGCTATTTCCTTGTGTGACCGTCCCTCAACTATCGACAGGGTGAACACTTTCCGGTATCCATCGGGCAATTGCGATATGATTTGCTCCAATTCGCTAAGCGACAGCGGCGGTTCGCCGCAGTCGCCGTATTCAAATTCTGTTTTCAGCTCGGCCGGGGCTATCGATTGCAGGTGGCGCAGGCGCTCAAGATGCTTTAATGCCAGCCTTGAGGCTATGCCA
>CALBLR010000287.1 GCA_937896015.1 uncultured Prevotellaceae bacterium
ACCCCCCACAGCACCACCGCGCTGGCTATGCCCAGCAGCACATCGGTGAGTTTGGGGCTGAACTGCCTCACTCCCTTGCCCATAAGGCAGGCTATGGCTATCAGCACCAGGGCCGACACCGTCATCATGGCCCAGAAGTCGACTTTAGGGGCGGTGAGGGGCGAGAACATGATGCCCCACAGCAGCGCCGCCACGGCAATTGCGCCCGTCAGGCGGCGCATGGCAGATTTTTTGTTGGAGGTGTCCATTTTGTGCGAGTCTTTTTTATGCAATGAAATAAGTGGCTGTGAGCATGGCGGCCTGCAGCACGCCGCACACCAGCACCAGTTGGGCGCATGCGCCGTCGAGCCCGCGCAGTGCCTTAAGCCCGTCGCCGCTGGTGGCGCGCATCATCCACCTCACGTCTTTCACAGCCAGTGGGGCTGTGACCATAACCGCGAGGCACGGCCACGGCAGCCACCCGATGGCCACGCACAATGCCAGAATGGCGTAGGACGAGCAGGCCAGCGCGGCAAACAGCCGCTTAGACCACCGCAGCCCTATGCGCATGGCCAGCGTGCTGATGCCGGCGCGGGAGTCATACACGGCGTCGCGCGTGTTGTTGGCGTGCAGAATGTTCACAATCATGAAGCCTATGGGCGTAGTGGCCAGCATCAGCCGCCAGTCGATGGCGCCGCCTGCCGCGCAGTAGTAGGTGCCCAGCGGAATCAGCTGCCCGTAGATGAGGAAAATCAGCGCGTCGCCCAGAGCGCGGTATTTCAGCGAGTAGTAGAAATATGTGCCCAGCGCGCCAGCCGTGCCAATTGCCAGCAGCGCCCATCCGCTGCGTGCCGCCAGCCACAGGCCCAGCATGCAGCCCAGTGCCAGCCACACCATGCCGTAGAGCCATATGGTGCGCGGCTTGAACACTCCGTCCACAATCATGCGGCTCGACCCGAAGGTGTCCTTGTTGTCTACGCCGCTGCGGTAGTCGAAGTAGTCGCTTATCAGGTTGCCCGATATTTGGAAAATGAAAGCTCCGGCCACGGCGGCAAAGCCCGCCGTCAAGTCGGTGTTGCCATTAAGGCTCCATTGGGCGAATGCCAATGCGATTATAGCCGGCATTGTGGATGCCGGGAACGACCACGGACGCGTGGCCTCGATCCATCTGTTCATATAAATGTGTGTAACTGTTTGTCGCTTTTTATATGCAAAGTTAGCACTTTTTGCGCTAATGGCGCTCATTCGCCCACGCCATACACGCGCTGGTGAATTAGCTTGGCGGCCAGCCTCAGTGAGCCTTCGGCCATATTGCCGTGGCTCATGAGCACAAGCGGCAGGCTGTTGCGGCCGGGCGAGTAGGGCGGCTGCACATAGGGCACGTCGGGCCACTGCTTGAAACCGGCGCGTTCGTAGAAGGCTATGCGGCGGCGCTTCAGCGGGTCGGTGCCAGGCTCCACCTCTATCACCACCGGAAACCCCACCTTGGCCAGCACATGTTCCAGCACTTGCCGCCCGATGCCGCCGCATCGTGCCTCAGGCTTTATGGCAAAGTGCTCGCCGTAGGCCAGCTGGTGGTCGTTCCACTGCCAGTGTGTGAAAAATCCTAAAAAAGTATCACCGTCGAAGGCCCCTGTTATGTGAAAGTCGTTGCAATGCTCTATAATGCGTGTCAAGTCAGCTGTTTCCCTTCGCTCGTCGGCAGGGAATGACTGCTCATACAGGTTGAAGAAATTACTTAAATTGGGAGATTTGAGAGAAATGTTGTGATAATTTATTACCATATGAGTTTTTTTTCTTACATTTGCAACCGATTATACGTTCGTATCGCTATATTAACGCAAATCAAACGAAATTATTACATTATTTAAATATTTGGCACTAAAAGAGATGGCTAATACTAAATTAGATGCATTGGATTACAAAATCCTGAAGATGCTTTCGGCTAATGCCCGTAAGCCCTACCTTGAGATTGCACGTGCGTGCAATGTGTCGGGCGCGGCCATTCACCAGCGCATCCAGAAGCTCTATTCCATGGGAGTTATAAACGGTTCGATCACGCTGATCAACCCGTCGGCCGTGGGTTACGACACCTGCGCCTACGTTGGAGTGTTTCTAAACGATTCTTCGAAATTCGACGAGGTGGTGAAGCACCTCAAAGAGATACCCGAGGTGGTGGAGTGCTACTTCACCACAGGCAAGTATGACTTGTTTGTGAAGCTGTATGCGCGCAACAACGACCACCTGCTCAGCCTTATTCACGACAAATTCCTGCAACTGGGCCTGGGCCGCACCGAAACCCTCATCACATTCAAGGAGGTGTTTAAGCACCAGATTCCTGTGGACGAGGACGAGGATTAATGCCGCGAGAGTGGTCACTGATTTTAAGGAAGATAAAGCAAAAACGGGCGTCAGCTCTTGCAGTCAAGCGCAAGCCGGCCGCCATCGGGCGGATGAGGCGGCGCGCGGGCGGCAGGAGTTGGCGCTTGTCGTAAGATACAACTGATTAAGGAGTGAACTATTATGGAAAATGACGCATCTGCCAATTGCTACGTCACGCTGCTGATGCATGCCATCGACTTTGCCCGCGAGGCAGGCAAGGTGCAGCTGAAGTATTTCCGCTCGGCTTCGCTGGGCGTTGAGGAGAAGCAAAACGACTTTGATGTGGTCACCACGGCCGACAAAGCATCGGAATTTGTGGTGAAGCAGGCCATTAAGGAGCGTTTCCCCAGTCATGCCATACTCAGCGAGGAGTCGGGTCTTGATGGCGGGAGCGACAGTGAGTGGGAGTGGGTGATCGACCCGCTCGACGGCACCACAAACTTCAGTTCGGGACTGCCGTTTTTCAACGTGAGCATAGGCGTGCGCCACCGCGGTGAGACGGTGGTGGGCGTGGTGTATGCCCCGCGCCTGTGCGAGCTGTTCACAGCCGTGAAGGGCGACGGCGCATGCCTTAACGGCGAGCCCATAGCCACGCCGCAGGGTCCGCAGCCGCTGAGCCATGCCGTGGTCACCACGGGCTTCCCCTACGACAAGGCCGTGAACCCCGACAACAACCTCGACAACGTGGAGCGTGTGATGCCGCTTGTGCGCGGCCTGCGCCGCTTCGGGTCGGCCGCGCTCGAGCTGTGCTATGTGGCTGCCGGATTTCTCGACGCGCACTGGGAACTCAATCTGCACGAATGGGACGTGTGCGCCGGCGCGCTTATCGCCCGCGAGGCTGGGGCCGAGGTGGTGCGCTACCGCCCCGACCGGGGTGTGTCGGTGATAGTGTCGCGCCCGGCCCTGATGCCGCAGCTTAGGCCGCTCATCAAGCCGTGAGCGTTAACCAACTCAACAAGCAAATTTCAAAAAAAATCGCATAAAGGAAAAAAGAAGACATGGGTTCAAAACTTTGGGAAAAGACGGTGCAGCTCGACCACGATGTGGAGCGTTACACGGTGGGCCGCGACCGCGAAATGGACATGTATCTTGCACGCTATGATGTGCTGGGCTCGCTGGCCCACATCACCATGCTCGAAACCATAGGGCTGCTCACGGCCGCCGAGCTGCACACGCTCACCGCCGAGCTCCGGAACATATACGCTGAGATTGAGGCCGGCCGATTTGAAATTGAAGACGGCATTGAGGATGTGCACTCGCAGGTGGAGCTGATGCTCACACGCCGCCTTGGCGACGTGGGCAAGAAAATTCACTCTGGCCGCTCGCGCAACGACCAGGTGCTGGTCGACCTGCGCCTGTTCATACGCAGCGAACTCGAGGATGTGGTGCACCACATCACCGCGCTGTTTAAGACGCTGGTGGCCCAGAGCGAGCGCTACAAGCACGTGCTGATGCCTGGCTACACCCACCCGCAGGTGGCCATGCCGTCGTCGTTCGGGCTGTGGTTCGGTGCCTATGCCGAGTC
>CALBLR010000288.1 GCA_937896015.1 uncultured Prevotellaceae bacterium
AACGGTTGCCGCTGTCCCACTTGCGGCTTGAGCCGTCGTCCCACTTAAATTCGGTGCTTTCCACCGGTTCGTTGAGATACTGCGGGTCGATGTCGGTGAGAAACCGGCTTACGGTGCAGCTCTTGGCCTGGCCATTCATAAAGCGAGAGTTGGCGTAGGTGATTATGCAATTTTCCTGCGCGCGGGTTATGGCCACATACATCAGGCGGCGCTCCTCCTCAATGCCGTCGATGGAGTCGCTGCTCCTGCCCGACGGGAACAGATCTTCCTCGGCACCGACGATGATAACGTTTTTAAATTCCAGTCCCTTTGCGGCATGCACCGTCATCAGTGTCACGCGGTCGTCGTTGCCGTCATCTTCATCCTGGTCGGTGGCAAGCGATGCTATGCTCAGGAAGTCAACAAGCCGTCTGCGCTCATCGCCTTCCTCGTTGGCCTCTTCGGCAAACTGGCCAACGGCATTCAGCAGTTCGTTCAGATTCTCTTGGCGCGCAATGTTTTCTTGTGTCTTGTCGCCCACCAGCACCTCCAGAAGCCGCGAGTCGGTTATGATGCGGTTGGCGGTGTCGGTGGCTGAGTTATCGGGGTCGTCCATAAAAGCAGTAAGCGATTCAATCATGTGCGCAAAGTCGCCAAGTTTGTTGGCCGTTGACTTGTTCACGCTAAGGCCATGAGCTTGAGGGCTGCAAATCACATCCCACAGACTCACGTCGTCGTGCATGGCGCATGCCTGCACCTTCTTCATCGTGGTGTCGCCAATGCCGCGCGCAGGGTAGTTGATGATTCGGCTCAGAGCCTCATCATCGTCGTGGTTCACTACCAGGCGGAAGTAGGCTATAGCATCCTTCACTTCCTTGCGTTGGTAAAACGACTGCCCGCCATATATGCGGTAGGGTATGCTGCGCTGGCGGTTGCCGTGGGTGTCGCGCTTGCCGCCGTTGCTGAATGCAGCCTCAAGCTGGCGCGACTGGGCGTTGGTGCGGTAGAGCACGGCAAAGTCGTTGAATGAGTATCCGCCGCGGGCTTTCAAACTCATTATCTGATTGGCCACCACAAAGCTCTCCTCAATGTTCGACACGCATTGGAGCACTGTGACTTTTGTGCCAACGGAGTTTTCCGAGAATATGTGCTTCTTTATTTGCCTTTTATTCTTGGCAATAAGCGAATTGGCTGCCGATATTATGTTTTGCGTCGAGCGGTAGTTCTGCTCCAGTTTAAACGTCTTTAGGTCGGGCATAGCCTTGCTGAGCCCCAATATGTTGGAGATGTTGGCGCCACGAAACGAGTAGATGCTTTGCGCATCGTCGCCCACCACGCACAGCCGGTGGTGCAGTCCGGCCAGCTGCTTCACAATGAGGTGCTGGGCAAAATTGGTGTCCTGATATTCGTCCACCAGTATGTATTGGAAAAACTCTTGGTATTTCTGCCTCACGTCGTTGTGGTCGCGCAGCAATATGTTGGTGTAGAACAGCAGGTCGTCGAAGTCCATTGCGCCGGCTGTGCGGCAGCGGTCCCAATAGCGCTGGTATATCTCATAGGTGAGCGGACGCTGTGCCTGTTCGTCCTCCTTGCGGAAGTCGGCGTTGCGGGCGTAGTCGGTGGGGGAGAACAGCGCATTTTTCATAAATGATATGCGCGACTGCAGCACTGCGGGCTTATACACCTTCTCGTCAAGGCCCATGTCTTTCACAATGCGCTTTATAAGCGACTTTGAGTCGGATGTGTCGTAGATTGTGTAGTCGTGGTTAAATCCGATTTTTTCGGCATTGATGCGCAAAATGCGGCCAAAAATGGAGTGGAACGTGCCCATCCACAGTTGTGAAGCGGCCGATTTGCCCACAAGCGGCTCGATGCGCTCCTGCATTTCACGTGCCGCCTTGTTGGTAAACGTCAATGCCATTATGCGGTAGGGCGGTATGCCCAGGTTGAGCAGATGAACTATTTTATAGGTGAGCACACGCGTTTTTCCCGACCCTGCGCCTGCTATCACAAGCGAAGGGCCGTCGCAGTAGAGCACTGCTTCGCGCTGCGGCTCATTGAGTTGGCTTAAGTAGTCGGTGTTTCCTTTCACTAATCTAAATGTGTGTGGTTTCACAAAAGGGCATGCTGTTGCGCAAGCCCTTATGCAAAATTAGTGCAAACCGAGCGCAATGCCAAGAAATGAACTCGTTCATTTTCTTGTGTATTGCTGAGGTGCAGCCTAATTTATGCTCGGGTGCGGAGTGGGTTTAAGTCAGCAGGTCGTTGTAGCAGGGTATGTCGGGCAGAAACGCGTAAGAATTTTTCTCATAGTCAATTTTACAGCAGAAGTGGGCCATGCCGTTCGACACCATCAGATAGCGGGCACGCAGCACCATGTTGTAGCGCACTATTTGGTCAAACACTTTTTGTGTGATGGCAATGCTCGGGGCCTTGTATTCCACTATCACAAGCGGATTGCCGCTGCGGTCGGTCACCAGCGTGTCGCAGCGGCGCTTTATGCCATTTTGCATCAGCGACACCTCATTTGCCATTAGGGCCGCCGGAAACTGCCTGCCCGTGATTAGAAACGACACAAAGTTTTGCCGCACCCACTCTTCGGGGGTGAGTGCGACAAAACGGTGACGCAGTGCGTCGAGCACCTGTATCGATTTTTCATTTTTGCGCAGCCGCAGCGGCTGCGGCGGTAAGTTGAGTTGTTGCATGTGGGGCTCTATGAGTGGGCCGCCCGTGTTGCGCACGACCTATGCCGTGCACACTTGCGTCATCGCCTTTTGGTAGCGCGCCGAATCGCGCATAATGCTGTCGCGCATAAGCACGTATACCAGCTCCTGCACTGGCGACAACTCGCTGGGGCGTTCGGTTTTCAAAATTTCATCGCATAGCAGCGTCTCTATCAGCATTTTCTGCTCTTCCTTGCTCATGCCTCTCATACGGCTGATCACCTTGGGGGTTATTACTATTGCATTCTCCATAACTACTGTTTTTTTGATTGATAATGCAAAAGTATCGGGCGTATGGGCAGCTTGATTGCCCATGTTTCTTAATTAGCGTTTATTCGCTCGCCGGGTAATTGGCATTCGCAAACTGATGTTCACTTAAAAGCAAAAGGCTCAATTTCTGCTGTGAAACTGAGCCGGTGTAGCTTTTTTAAGCAGGTGTGAAGTGTGTGGCGCTGCCGCTAACACCCACTCTGCTACATTTCTTCTTGTTTTTAGAAGTTGAAGTCGTCCTTCTCCTTTGCCAAATTGCGGAAAGCAAGCTCGTGGTCGTTATATTCTTGAGTTGCAATGAGCGTAGGCTTGGGGAGTTTCTCGTA
Source organism: uncultured Prevotellaceae bacterium (assembly GCA_937896015.1). GTDB lineage: Bacteria > Bacteroidota > Bacteroidia > Bacteroidales > Muribaculaceae > Sodaliphilus. Next base: position 3,299 of record CALBLR010000288.1, read on the forward strand.
GTAGCGAGAAATCTCAATCTGCTCGCGGTTTTCCGAAATCTCTTCGAGATTGTCGTTCATCGAGGCAAATTCCTGGAGCTTCTTTTCCAAATCGCTTTTCATCTCGGCGGCAATCTGGTTTGCGCGCTTGCTGATGATACACACGGTCTCATAGATGTTACCTGTCTGTTGAGCCATATCCACCAAGTCGTGGATCGTAGTTGTGAGTGGTGCGTTTGTCTTCTTGTAATCCATTCTATTATATAAATGATTTTTTTGTTGTGTCGTCTTTTTTGCGTCTTGAGGGCAGTGCCTTGCTTTACTGCTCGCCCACGTGCTTGCTGGCTATCTTGAAGATGTTTTCAGCCTCTTTCTTGTCCTTGCTGTCGGGGTAGTCGTTAGTAAAGGCGTAGTATTCGTCAATCACCACGCGGTAGCGCTCTTCTTTGCGCTCGTCCACACTCTCTTCGGCCTCCTTGAAGCGGGCCTTGAGCACCAAGAACTCCAGCTGCTCCTTATATTTGCTGTAGGGGTAGTCCTTTATGGCATTTTTGGCGGTAATGACGGCCGACTCATAGTTGTTGCCCATATAGTTGCCAAGGTTGTAATACAAGGTGGCATTTTCAAGTTCTTTAAGCACCAGCTTGTCTTGCAGTTCGAATATGGCGTTTTGGGCAATCGACACCTTGTCGCTCTTTGGATAGTAGTCGAGAAAGGCCTGGAGTTCCTCAATGGCCTTGTAGGTCTCGCTCTGGTCGAGTTGGGCCTCAGGCGAGTCGAGGTAGTATCCGTAGCCGGCGTAGAAGTGTGCCAATTCGGCATACTGGCCTTTGGGGTAGTGCTGGTAATACTGCTTGAAGTATGAGCCCGAGTTCACATAGTCCTTGTTCTCGTAATAGCTGAGCCCAAGCAGATACAGCGACTCCTCGGCCTTGTCGGTGCCTTTGAACACCGGAATAAGGTCTTGCAGAATTGTGTATGCCTGGGTGTACTTCTTTTGCTCAAAAGCCTTCTTGGCATATGAGTACTTGTAGTTATAATCGGTGCTCTTTAGCACCTTGTTATACTCGCCGCAGCCGGTGAGCAGCAAGGTGGCGCAGAGCGATATAAGTATCTTATTTGTCATTTGCCTCTATATAGCTGTAGTCTTTTAGCTTACAAAATTAGGCATTTTTCCACACATGACAAGCGAGCAGCCGCGAAAATCGCTATTTTTCGTTTTTTTTAATTAACTTTCGCTTTGCGCAAGGCCGCCACAATGAAAGCATGGGCAGTGATATAACATTTTTTATAACAATGAGGCTGCCAAAAATTTGCTTATAAGGCAAATCGTGCGTAATTTTACACATGCATAGCCGGCGCTGCCGGCATGACGCATTGAGTTTAACATTAAATGATATAATTATGAAACCGATCAACATCGTTTTAGCAGTGATTGGCGGCGCAATCGCAGGCGCTGCAGTGGGCTTGCTTTTTGCCCCCGAGAAAGGAACCGACACCCGTACAAAAATCGCTGAGCTGCTGCGCAAAAAAGGCGTGAAGCTTAACAGCGAGAAGATGGACGAACTCGTTGACGACATCACTAAAGAAATTAAGGGGGAGGAGTGATTACACGCGCTGAGGCATTTCTCTGCATTGTTTAACTGCACAAATCAAATTTACACAGAAAAGATATGAAAGCTCTCAATATTTTATACGCATTCCTTGGCGGCGCCATAGTTGGCTGCAGCATAGCACTGCTTTTTGCCCCCGAGAAAGGTTCTGACCTGCGCAGCCGCATCAAGGAACTGCTTAAGAAAAAAGGGATCGACTTCACCGACGATGAGGTGGAGCAGCTCGTTGACCAAATCAGCGCGCAAATCGACCAGTAACGCATTGGGCTGAAGCGGCACGCATTGCCCTTTCCGCTTTTTTTTGCACAGCGCGCACATGGCACACGAATTCAGCCGCAACCAAGTGGCTGTATCGTGTGCCACGTGCGCCATCTAAACCCAGCATGATAAATAACACATTGTATGGCAGAATTTGATTACAAGTCACTGTTAGGCGAAATCAAGAGCTACGCATCGGTGCAGTTCGACTATGCCAAACTCACTGCAGTTGAAAAACTATCGGTGCTGCTGTCGGCTATAGGGGTCGCGCTGGTGCTGCTAATAATAGGAGCCTGCCTGCTATTCAACATGAGTTCGGCCCTTGTGGCATGGCTCAACGAACTGATTGGCTGCACGTGGGCGTCCCACCTGATAGTGGCTGCGCTGCTGCTCGTGGTGCTGCTCATCGTGCTCAAGTGCCGCAAGGCGCTGATAATAGACCCCATAACAAAATTTGTGACCAAGCTTTTCATCAAGCCCAATGACAAACAACAATAGCAAACCCGCGGCAAGCGGAAAGGACGAGACGCAGTGGAAGGGATACACCCTCGAACAGCTGCGCTTTCAGCGCGCGCTTGCTGCCATAAAGTCAGAGGTGGCCAAAGAGCGCATCGCCGCCAAGTTGAGCCAGGCCAAGGAGCAGGCCAGCAGCGGCAACGTGCGCAGTTTGCTGTTTGGCCACGAAGTGATTGGCCGGCTTAAAGCGGTAGACTACCTGCTGATTGGATACAAGGTGTCGAAGCTGTCCTACAAACTGTGGCATAAATTCAGCCACCGAGGCAAGTAGCGCAATAGTGCGCCCACATAAAAATACAATCGCATAGGCAGAGAGGGGAAGACTGATATTGCCGCCCCCCTCTGCTTACTTACTATGGATTATACATAACAACATGCCATGTTGGCACGATAATTGCAATTCAATGACAAAAAGTGCATCCTAATTATTCAGATGCGAACAAAAGCAATTGGAAATTTGGATTTTTATATACTATAAATGAGCAAGAAAGCATTCAATAGTGTAGTCAGCAGAATTTTGATTCACAGCCAAAACGAGGCGTTGAGGCTCAACTGCCACAAGTTGCAGCCCGAGCATGTGCTGCTGGGAATTTTGAAGACCAAGGACTCGGACGCCTACCAGGTGTTTGAAGACTTGCATGCGCCCATTTCCGACATCGAGTCGCGCCTTGAAGCTGAAATAAGCAGTTTCAACACCGACAAGCGAGCCGGGTTTGGAGGCGACGACTCGGAGTGTTTTGCCGTGAGCCAGTCGATTAGCGACTTGCTGCGCGACACTCTGCTCGAGGCTGAGCGCCGACACACCGAGGTGGCCAGCAGCGGACACATGCTATTGGCCATGCTGCGAAGCGGAAACGACACATTCAACAGCAAACTAATGAAAGAAATGAACATAGACTATGATAAGGTGAACCAAATTCTCAGCAGTGAGGATTTCGTCGCCCCTGAGGCTGGCGCCGACTTTGCCGACGACGATGACACCATCGACGAGGATGGTGCCAGTGGCGACAATAGCGCTTCCGGCCAAAGCGGACAGACGGCCCAACGCCGAAGCACAGCCACTGGCGGCAAGGGCACACCCAGCATCGACAAATATGGCAAAGACATAACCCGTGCCGCAGCCGATGGCAAGCTCGACCCAGTGATTGGGCGTGAGCGCGAAATCGAGCGACTGGCGCAGATTCTGAGCCGCCGCAAGAAGAACAATCCTGTGCTTATAGGTGAGCCCGGTGTAGGAAAGTCGGCCATAATCGAGGGTCTCGCACTGCGCATCGTGGCCCACAAGGTGGCGCGGGTGCTGTTTGACAAGCGCATTGTGGCCCTTGATATGGCCTCGGTGGTGGCTGGCACCAAATATCGCGGCCAGTTTGAAGAGCGCATAAAGTCGATTATCGATGAGGCTGCCGCCAATCCCGACCTGATCTTGTTTATCGACGAGATCCATACCATTGTGGGCGCTGGCAACGCAAGCGGCACAATGGATGCAGCCAACCTGTTGAAGCCCGCGCTCGCCCGCGGCGAAATTCAGTGCATAGGTGCCACTACCATCGATGAATACCGCAAAAACATCGAGAAAGACGGAGCCCTTGAGCGCCGCTTCCAAAAGGTGATGGTGGAGCCAACCACGCCCGAGCAGACACTTGAAATATTGAGAAACATAAAGGGAGTGTACGAGAAACACCACGGGGTGACTTACACCGACAACGCCCTTGAGGCGTGTGTCAAACTCACTGACCGCTATGTGAGCGACCGCTTTTTCCCCGACAAGGCCATCGATGCCCTCGATGAGGCTGGAGCACGCTCCAGAATCTCGAAGGTGGTGGTGCCGAAGGAAATTGACGACCTTGAAAAGAAGGTCGCTGAGGCACAAGCCAACAAACTGAAGGCCGTGCAGGCGCAGAACTTTGAGAGTGCCGCCGGCTATCGTGACCAGCAAGAAAAGTTGCAGGCATCGCTCGAACAGGCAAAGGCCGACTGGGAGCATAAACTTGACTCTCACCGCGAAACGGTGGACGAAGCCGATGTTGCCGAAGTTGTGGCCATGATGACGGGTGTGCCAGTGCAGCGCATTGCGCAGTCCGAGGGGCTGCGCCTGCTTGGCATGGCCGACGACTTGAAAGCAAAGGTCGTTGGCCAGGACGAGGCCATCGACAAGATTGTGCGTGCCATCAGGCGCAACAGGGTGGGGCTCAAAGACCCCAATCGCCCAATCGGCTCATTCATGTTTCTTGGTTCAACTGGCGTGGGCAAGACACTGCTTGCCAAGCGGCTGGCTGAATTCCTTTTTAATTCCGCCGACTCGCTGATACGCATCGACATGAGCGAATATATGGAGAAGTTCACCGTGTCGCGCCTTGTGGGCGCGCCTCCGGGCTATGTGGGCTATGAAGAAGGCGGACAACTCACCGAAAAGGTGCGCCGCCACCCATATTCGGTGGTGCTGCTCGATGAAGTTGAAAAGGCCCACCCCGATGTGTTCAACATGCTGCTGCAGGTGCTTGACGAAGGCAACCTCACCGACAGTCTCGGTCGCAAAGTTGACTTTAAGAACACAATAATTATAATGACGTCGAACATAGGCACGCGTGAACTGAAAGACTTTGGCGCAGGCGTGGGATTCAACACCTCGGTCATCACCAAGGAGCGCACCGACTCGGTGATTCGCAAGGCCCTTAACCGCAACTTCTCGCCTGAGTTCCTCAACCGCATCGACGACATCATCACCTTTGCCTCGCTCGACAAGCAGGCCATCGGCAAAATCATCGATATTGAGCTGGCTGCGTTCTACAAGCGCATCAGCGCGCTTGGCTACCGCCTCACCATAACTGATGCCGCCAAGCGGTTTATCGCCGACAAGGGCTATGACAACCAGTATGGCGCCCGACCGCTGAAGCGTGCCATACAGACCTATGTGGAAGATCCTCTGTCGGAGTTGATGCTAAAGCATGAGGATATGGCTGAAGGCACTGAGATGGTGATTGACGTTGACGGCGACAACGTGAAGGCTGAATTTGCCGCAGAGCCAGTCAATGAAGAGCAGAAGTGAGCTCAGTTAGAATTCAAGCGACACACGATATGAAAAAATGTCACGCCACTGCGGCGTGGCATTTTTTTTGTAGTATACGCTCTTAGACTAACGAATAAAAATAAAAAACAGATTAGATATGCAAAAAGGTTCAATTGGGGTTACTACAACAAACATATTCCCCGTAATCAAACAGTTTCTTTACAGCGACCACGAAATATTCCTGCGCGAGATAGTGTCGAACGCCGTCGATGCCACACAAAAGCTTAAAACGCTTGCTGCAGCTGGCGAATTCAACGGTTCGACCGACGGGCTCAAGGTCACAGTAAAAGTCGATAAGGAGGCTGGCACGCTCACCGTGAGCGATAACGGCATCGGCATGACTGCCGACGACATCGACAAATACATCAATCAAATAGCCTTTTCGGGCGCAGAGGAATTCCTCAACAAATACAAGGACAACGCCAATGCCATAATCGGACATTTTGGCTTGGGCTTCTACTCTGCTTTCATGGTGGCCAAGAAGGTGGAGATACACACCTTGTCATATAAAGAAGGCGCAAAGCCGGTGTGCTGGTCGTGCGACGGCTCTCCAGAATATGAGATGGGCGATTGCGACAAACAGGAGCGCGGCACCGACATAATTCTTCACATAGCCGACGACGACAAGGAATACCTTGAGGAGTCGCGCATCAGCTCGCTCCTCTACAAGTATTGCCGCTTCCTGCCCGTGCCCATCGTGTTTGGCAAAGAGCAGGAGTGGAAGGATGGCAAGTATGTCGACACCGACAAGGATAAGGTGATCAACGATGTTGAGCCGCTGTGGACCCGCACTCCCACCGAACTGAAAGACGATGACTACCTTAAGTTCTATCGCGCCATCGAGCCGGGTCAGGACGATCCTCTCTTCTGGATTCACTTGAATGTTGACTATCCATTCAATCTCACAGGCATTCTCTACTTCCCGAAGATAAAGAGCAACCTCGACATTCGCAAAGACCGCATCAAGCTGTATTGCAACCAGGTGTATGTCACCGACAGTGTGGAGGGCGTGGTTCCAGAGTTCCTCACTCTGCTTCAGGGCGTTATCGACTCGCCCGACATTCCGCTCAACGTGTCGCGCTCATATCTGCAAGCCGACCGCAACGTGAAGAAGATTTCCACCTACATCACCA
>CALBLR010000289.1 GCA_937896015.1 uncultured Prevotellaceae bacterium
CGCTTGCTCTTTTTAGAGATTTTGCCATGCTTGGCCAGTGCGGTGCGGCGCTGCTCAATCTGGGCATATCCTGCGGCATAGGCGGCCATGTTGAGCGGAATCAGTGTCTGGCAGAAGCCCGTGCCCTCGCGGTTGTAGAGGCGGCTGAGGCGCACGTAGTGCTTGCCGTTGCCACGCGTCACGTCAAACACCTGGCGCTTGCGGGCCTGAGCCTTGTCGGCAAGCGGCGAGTGGCCGTGCGGCGCTATGCCGCGCAACTCGTCGGGCAGTCCGCCCGGCCAAAGCCACACGGGGCGGATTTCGGAACAAGGCGAGTAGCCAAGACCGGTCCACATGGTGGTGAGAATCGGGTTCTCGCCTGGCAGCACGCCCTCAACAACAACAGTGGCGGTGGATATGCGTCGCGGAATAAAGTCCTGGTCCACCACATAGTCGCGCCCGCTGCCTGTGAAGTCTTCATCGAGCAGGCTGTGATAGAACGTGCGCGACAATTCCTCGGTGAACACCGCCGGAGTGATGTCGGCCTTGGCAATGTGGCGCGCCAGCAGGCGCTTCTCATTCTGCTCGCGAATGTAGCCCATTCCCTTGTCGGGACGGCCGCTGTAGGAGTAGTTGGTGCGGGTGAGAATTCCCGTCGGCTCGTCGGCCAGGTCATATTTCACATATTTGAAGTTGCCCGTTTCGAAATAGGCTCCGTGACCCTGAGCGTCGATGACGCCAAAGTTGGCCTCAACGTGCAGCGGACGCGGCAGCGAGTCGAGCATGCGCTGGAAGTCGGCCACTGTGGCACACTTCTTAAGGGCGAGTGCCATGAGGCGCCCCTCCTGGTCCATGTGCTTCACCGTGTCGGAGTTCACATTGTAAGAGGCAGTGTTCATAATGGCGAACCCCTGCTTGTTAAATCCCATCCAGGCATTGGCGTTGGCAGTGTCGGTGGCGTTGAACAGCGCCACATATTCATATCCGCCCTGCGAGGCGGCTATGCGCTCCACCTTGTTGTTCTGGTCGTCGGTGTCGCGGTTCTTCCACAGCAACGGACGCCCGTTGGCTGTAAGACGGCCCGACACTATGGCCGAGGTGCATGCCAGCGCGCCAAGCACGCACGACAGCAGCAGTGTGGCAATTATTTGTCGTTTCATTATAGTTGAGTATGTGCAAATTTTCCTCAAAATTACAAAAGTAGGAGCTAATCACAAAATAAATTTGTAAATTTGAATTTTAATAAGACAATAGCAATGGACAAATATATATTCTCAATCGACATTCCAGTAAGAGACTACGAGCTCGACAGCGAAGGCATAGTGAACAATGCCAACTACCTGCACTACCTGGAATACACGCGCCACGAGTTTTGCAAGCAGGCGGGCCTGTCGTTCAAGGGCATGACCGACGCCGGCATAGTGCCTGTGGTGGCACGCATCGAGGTGGACTACAAAACGCCGCTGCACAGCGGCGACACCATGACCAGCCGGCTGTGGCTTGAACAGAAGGGCGTGCGCTTCATTTTCCACCAGGACGTGTTCAACAAAGCCACGGGCAGCCTGGCCGTGAGCGCGGTGGTGAGCGTGGTGAGCATTGAAAACGGGCGCCTGTCGAGAAGCGAGAAACTGACCGAGGCTTTCAGCGAATATCTTAAATGAACTGCGACGAGCTGACATACCGCATAGCGTTTGCAAGCATCAGGGGCATGGGCATCGACCTGGCCGGGAAAATACTTGATGTGATTCCCTCGGAGCGCGACTTCTTCATGATGAGCGAGGAGGAGCTGAGAGCCGTGACCGGAGGCAAGAGCAAGGTGTATGGCCGCAGCTACCGCAACGAGCGGCTTGAGCGCGCCCTGCGCGAACAGGAGTTTATGAGCCACACCAACGTGGGCACCACCTACTACACCGACAGCGACTTCCCAGCGCGGCTGCTCAACGCGCCCGACGCCCCAATAATGCTATACAAGTGTGGCGACTGCGACCTTAACTCACAGCACGTGGTGAGCATAGTGGGCACGCGCAAGGCCACAGCCTACGGCAGCCGGTTTTGCGACTCGCTGGTGGCCGAGCTGGCACAGCGCGTGCCCGGACTGGTGGTGGTGAGCGGGCTGGCCTACGGCATCGACATATGCGCCCACCGCGCCTGCCTCAGGCACAACGTGCCCACGGTGGCGGTGCAGGCCCGCGGCCTCAACAAGATTTACCCAGCCGAGCACCGCAACGACGCCATAGAGATTGTGGAGCGCGGCGGAATGATAGTGACCGACTACCAGTCGCAAGACGAGATTCACCGCGGCAACTTTGTGGCGCGCAACCGCATAATAGCAGCCTTGGCCGACTGCACGGTAGTGGCCGAGTCGGCCGGCAAGGGCGGAGCCCTTATCACCGCCAACCTGGCCCAGAGCTACAACCGCGACGTGTTTGCCCTGCCAGGGCGCACGAGCGACCCCTACTCCACCGGCTGCAACAAGCTGATTCGCAACAATCAGGCAAGCCTCATCACTTGTGCCGACGACCTGATAGAGGCCATGCGCTGGGGCGACGGCACTGCCGGGAGCAAAAAGCCACGCGAACTTGAGCTGTTTCCGCAGTTCACCCCCGAGGAGCAAGCCATAGTCGACGCCATCAGCAAGGCTGGCGACATACACATCAACGCGCTCACGGCGCAGCTGGGCATGCCCGTATACAAAGTGATGAGCGCCCTTGTGGAGCTCGACTGCCGCGGCATAGTGCTGTCGAAGCCGGGGTGCATCTACAGCATGGCCTGAACAGAGCCACAACACCATAATTAATATCAACAAATATAAACTTCACACTATCATGAGCAAAAAGAAAATCATTCCCGACTCCGAGCTGATAATCAACT
>CALBLR010000290.1 GCA_937896015.1 uncultured Prevotellaceae bacterium
GCAGGCGACAGGCTGATAGGCGAATTGAAGTCGGATGCCGGCTATGGCTACCGTGTGATGGGCGTGTTTGACGACCGCGGCAAGCCTGCAAGCCGTGCTGATGTGTATGCCGGCCGCGTGGCCGATGTGGAGAGTTTCGTAAAGAGCCACACCATCGATGAGATGTATTGCACCATTCCCGAAACCGACGACGAGGTGGTAACCAGCCTCATCCGCATAGCCGAGGGCAATGCCATCGACTTCTACTATGTGCCGCAGTTTGGGCGTCACCTCACACGCCGCTTCGAGCTTGAGTCGATTGGCAACGTGCCGGTGCTCTCCATCAGGCCCTATCCGCTCAGCAACCCGTTCAACCGCATTGTGAAGCGCGGGTTCGACTTGCTGGTGTCGAGCGTGGTGATGCTGCTGTCGCCGCTGGTGCTGGTGCCCGTGGCCATCGGCATCAAGTTGTCGTCGCCCGGCCCCGTGTTTTTCAAGCAAATGCGCACAGGCTACCGCGGCCGTCCGTTTAACTGCTACAAGTTCCGCACCATGCGCGTCAATGCCGAGAGCGACACCCGTCAGGCATCGAAGGGCGACCCCCGCACCACCCGCTTCGGCGAGTTTCTGCGCCACACCAGCATCGACGAGTTGCCGCAGTTCTACAATGTGTGGCGCGGCGACATGTCGATAGTGGGCCCGCGCCCGCACATGATTAAGCACACCGAGGCATATAGTGCCCTGATAGAGCGCTACATGGTGCGCCACACCATTAAGCCCGGCATAACCGGCTGGGCGCAGGTCAACGGCTACCGCGGCCTCACCGACCAGCTGTGGAAGATGGAGAAGCGCGTGGAGTATGACGTGTGGTACACCGAGAATTGGAATTTCATGCTCGACCTGAAGATTATGTTGCTCACTGTGGTCAATGTGTTCAGGGGCGAGAAAAACGCATTCTGACGAAGCCGTTATTTTTTATGGAAAACGAAAGCGAATTTAAGCGCAGGGCACTCGGTGTGCTCAAGCGTTTCTATGGGTACGACAGTTTCTATCCCATCCAGTATTCTGTCATCAGCCATGTGATGGCCGGCCGCGATGCCCTGGTGCTGATGCCCACAGGCGGCGGCAAGTCGCTGTGCTACCAGATACCGGCTCTGCTCAGCGACGGCTGCGCCATTGTGGTGTCGCCGCTGCTTGCGCTCATGACCGACCAGGTAGATGCCTTGCGCGCCAATGGCATTCCGGCTGCCGCAGTCAACAGCCAGCAGACCGAAGCCGACAACCGCACCGTGATTGAAAACGTGTATGCCGGGCGCATCAAGCTTCTCTACATCTCGCCCGAGCGGCTGCTCACCGAGCTCGAGTCGTGGTCGGCCGGCATGAAGGTGAGCCTGATTGCCGTCGACGAGGCGCACTGCATCTCGCAGTGGGGACATGACTTCCGTCCTGAATACACTCAGTTGTCGGTGCTCAAACGCAAGTTCCCAGGCGTGCCCATCATGGCGCTTACGGCAACAGCCGACAAGCTTACGC